>JAFMNH010000035.1 GCA_017859335.1 Rhodothermales bacterium
CCTCGCGCATGTGGCGGCATCTGGAAGAGGTGGTCCATACCACGATGGGCTGCTACGGAGCCGAGGAGATCCGCACGCCCATTCTTGAGCCAACGGAGCTGATTGCCCGGGGGATCGGTGCGCTAACGGACATCGTCACAAAGGAGATGTTCGCCTTCGAGCGCGGCTCCTCGCATTATGTCATGCGTCCCGAGGTGACGGCGCCGGTCATGCGTGCCTACCTGCAGCACAACCTTGCGCAACGGGGTGGAACGCAGCGCCTCTATTACATCGGCCCCTGCTTCAGGGCGGAGCGTCCCCAGAAGGGGAGATACCGCCAATTCCATCAGTTCGGGCTCGAGGTCATCGGATCCGAGGATGCGCGGGCTGATGCAGAGGTCATCCTTTCCCTCCGCGATATTTTGGATCGGCTGGGCTTGAGGCAATACACCCTGCGCTTGAATTCGCTTGGAGATGAGCAAAGTCGCCCTGCCTACAAGGCGGCACTGGTGGACTATCTGACGCCCCTGGCTGATCAGTTGTCTGACATCAGTCGCAAACGCCTCGAGACCAATCCGCTGCGCATCCTCGATACGAAGAATGTGGAGGAGCGGACCCTTCTAGAGAAGGCCCCGCTGTTGTCCGATTTCATTGATGAGGCTAGCCGGGTGCACCACGAGCAGGTCAAAGCGCTGCTCTCCGATGTGGGTATCGACTTTGTGGAAGATCCCTTCCTGGTACGTGGGCTGGACTACTACAGTCGGACTGCCTTCGAATTCGAAAGCCCCCTGCTCGGCGCGCAAAGCTCCATTGCGGGTGGTGGTCGGTATGATCTGCTTTCGAAGGAAGTTGGTTCGAAGCAGGTCGTACCTGCCGTGGGGTTTGCCGCTGGCATGGAGCGCATCCTGCTGGCCTGTGCCGCAGAAAACGTGGCGCAGCCCGCCCATCCGGGCGTGGATGTGTTCATCGTAGCCCTGGGTGATCCAGCCATGACGTGGGCTTTCTGGGGTGCCGAGCGGCTTCGGCAGGCTGGCTTGCGGGTCACCTTTGATCTCAAAGGTCGATCCATGAAAGCCCAGATGCGGGAGGCAAACAGGCAACAAGCGCGCTTTGTAGCCATCGTCGGCGATGATGAACTTGCTGCCGGCGTCGTTCAGCTCAAGGAAATGGAAACGGGAGAACAGCGCGCGGTCCGTCTTGAGGATATACCCACCAGCATCATTATCTGAGGTCTCGATGTATCCCCGCCTGAGCGATCTGTTTACTGACTTTCTGGGATTTTCCTTGCCGTTCCCGATCAACTCCTTTGGCTTCATGGTGGCCATGGGAGCGATGGTGGCAGCGTGGCTGCTCCAAAAGGAATTTGACCGGATGTATCAGATTGGTCAGCTCGATGGCGTCCGCATGCCGGATCCGGACCAGAAGGAAAAGGGGCGCAAGCGCATGGTAACGGTGAGCCCCTCTTTTCTTGTGGGTACCATCACGATGCTGGGCGTTGGGATCGGGTTTCTTGGAGCCCGCCTGTTCCACATCCTGGAAAATCTGGACCAGTTCTTCCGCTCACCGGCCGATATGATCTTTACCACGGGTGGATTCACCTTTTACGGTGGACTCATTCTGGGTAGCGTTGCCATCGTCCGCTTCGTGCGCAAAAAAGGACTAGACCTGGGATCCGTGGCCGATGCCATGGCACCCGGCCTGATCATTGCCTACGGTATTGGCCGGATCGGATGCCATCTGGCCGGCGATGGAGACTGGGGAATTGCGGCCGATATGGCGGCCAAGCCTGATTGGCTGCCAATGTGGCTCTGGGCCGAGACCTATCCCAACAACATCCTGGGAATCGACCTGTCCATGGCGCCCGTCTATCCGACCCCGCTCTACGAGTTTCTCATGTCAGGGGTCATTTTTGCGATCCTTTGGTCCTTCAGAAAGCATGCCCATCGGACGGGCTGGCTTTTCTGGGTCTATCTCGTATTCAACGGGGCCGAGCGCTACTTCATTGAAAAGATCCGGGTGAACAATACCATGGAGCTGTTGGGCGTGACGATTACGCAGGCCGAACTGATCGCTCTCATCCTCATCCTGGTAGGAGTGGTTGGGGTCGTACGCACATGGTCTGCGCGCGAGAGTTCACCCTCATCCACGGACGAGGGGACGGGTCAGGCAGGTGGGGCCGCCCGAGCCGGCCAGTGAGATGTTGCGACCACTGTAGGTCAGCACCTGAAAGCCCTCGTCCGCAAGGAGCCGTTTGGTACGGATGTTCTGTGCTTCGATAAGGCACGTTTCATCGTCCAGCGCGAGCACGTTCCCACCCAGCGTATCGTACTCTTGCGGCGGTACCTCCAGAAGTCGATATCCCTCTCGTTCCAACCGCTGACGGAAAAAGACCGGCATTAACCGACTGTGGATGAGCAGGCAATCCTGACTCAGCGGAGATACCAGGGACATCAGATGCAGCACGTCAGAGGGGCCATTGTCCCAAGGTAGGGGGACGCGGATGAGTTCATCAATCGCGTCTGTACAGAACGATTCCAAAGCGTCGGCACCCGCTTGATTGGTGCGGAAGCCGATACCAACGGCGGGGAGCTCTGGTCGTAACCATACGACGTCCCCGCCTTCGATCAGGGCGTCCTGGTCGGCGATGACCTGCGTAGGGAGCCCCTTCCGAGCCAAGGCATGTCCAATCGCTTCCGGCTCGGTGCTTCGAGCTGCTTTGCCCATGCGCCCGAGCAGCAAGCCGGGGCCACAGGTAATGACCGGGTCATGAACATACAGGCTGTCCAGGCCCGTGCAGTACTCGGGCTCGAGGACATCGACCTGTGCCCCAAAACGACTCAGTATGTCGATGAAGGCGTCTGATTCGGCACAGGCGGCACCATAGTCAGGTTCGAATGCGAATCCGAAGGATGACCAGTGTTGTGACAGCCATGCCTGGGACCTGAAGCAGTCACGAGCATGCGCAACGAGCACCCGCTTCAGGGGGGCTGTCATGGAAAAACGTAACGTGGACATGGGGCTGTGGCGGTAGGTGTGGGAGGCGGATAAATTACAACT
Source organism: Rhodothermales bacterium (assembly GCA_017859335.1). GTDB lineage: Bacteria > Bacteroidota > Rhodothermia > Rhodothermales > UBA10348 > JAAZVD01. The sequence goes on from JAFMNH010000035.1 coordinate 3,037, forward strand.
GGCAGCTTGCGGGATCCCGACCTACTTTGCACGCGGCGGCAGGCAGAGCCTGCCGCCGCGTCCTTCACGCTCCAACACCGCATACCATGGGATCCACGTCAGGCAACAATCAGGATGGAAGGACGGGCATGTCCCGCAGGGGGGGTAAGGAGGAGCGTGCCAGATATCTGGCCGGTCGTAATCCAGTTAGGGAGCAGCTTGAAAAGGATCCCGGGCGGGTCGAAAAGACCTTGCTCCAAAAGGGCGGATCAGGCGGATTGAAGCAGATCGAGCATCTGGCCCGCAGGGAAGGCATCCCCGTTCAGTTTGTCCCCAAGACCCGGTTGGACCAACTCGTCCCGGGCGTCAACCACCAGGGTGTCCTGCTCGCTGTTTCCCCGATCACCTATCTCGATGTGGACGAACTCCTACAGCGTGTTGCACCGGATCGGGACGCTGTCCGGGAGGGTAAACCGGTCATCGTGGTTCTTGACCACATTCAGGATCCACACAACCTCGGCGCCATCGTCCGCAGCTGTGCTGCCACAGGCGTGCAAGGAATCATCATTCCTGAGCGTGGAGCCGCGCCCGTGACGGCTGCAGCCGTAAAAACGTCTGCGGGGACCATGTCCCAGGTGATGGTGGCCCGCACGGGCAACCTGCTGCAGCTCGTCGAGCAGCTCAAGGAGAGGGGGTATTGGGTGGCTGGTGCCGACGGCGCAGGCGAGACATCGCTCTCGGCCATGGACTGGGACCGACCGCTGGCGTTGGTCATCGGAAGCGAAGAGAAAGGCATGTCCCGAACGGTTTCAGCAGCCTGCGATTACCGGGTATCCATTCCGATGGAGAACAGTGTTGAATCCTTGAATGCGTCCGTGGCCGCCGCACTCCTTCTTTTTGCGGCATACATGCAGCGCGGGGCGGGTCAGGACTGATGCCTGACGGCGCACACTATTATGGCACAGGGAGGCAGCTCAAGACCAACACACCGGGACAGCGCGCACGACCTGAGCACAGAGACATCAATGCGAACATTCCAGTCGCTGCTTCGCCTCATCGAGCCGTGTGATACCCAGCTTACTCCTCCTGCACACGTGCCAGCATCCTCGTGATCTGTCGCTGCAGTTCCACTGTTGGTTCATATGCGAGTGCTGCCTGCAGATCGGATCGGGGGAGGGCATCGCTCGTGCGGCCTGAAATGACGTCAAGCGCCGCAGATCGTTTCAGATAGGACGCATCCTGGATCCATGCTTCCGCCGTCCGGGTCGTCCTGGGGCCCTCCGGAAAGATGCGTGCAAGGCAACGCAGGGCCGCTGCGGCCACTTCGGCATCGCTATCCAGCAGAGGCAAGACTGCGCGGGCAACCTCATCTTCATCGGCTGTTTCGGGATCGATCAAGGCAAGAGCTCGAATGCGAACCAGGTCCCCGTCCGATGAGGTTACGAGTGCCGAGCGGAGTACTGGCCACGCCCGTTCCGGTCGAAGACCCACCAGGGATTCGACAGCCGCTGCCAACTCGAAGGCATCGCCTCCGGTATTGGCCACAGCGAGTGCAGCATCATAGGCTGCGTCAGAGCCCTCGAAGGCTCCCAGCGCCGTGGTCGCCGCTGTTCGTACCCGCACATCAGCGTGCGTCGTCCACGAAATGAGCATGTTCAGCGCCGAGGTAGAGGGTGCCATACGGGCCAGTGCGGGGGCTGCGGCCACCAACAAGACCGGGTCCGCATCCTCAGATAGGACTGCACGCAGTCCCAGGAGCAGTGTCGGGTCCAGACGGTCCCGGGACAGGGCCTGAAGGGATCGTATGGAAGATGCCGGCGCAACGGAATAACGGAGTTGCGATACGAGATCCGATGGGGGCAGTGGCTCCCCGAAGTCAAGGAGCACCGAGGCAAGCGCATCAGGATGGATGAAACGGGGTTTCATTCCCGTGGGAAGTTCCACGCCGTACGTTCTCGCGTCGACCTGCACACTCTTGCTATTGGTCTCTGCCAGTGTGGAATACTGTAGCGCAATCTCGAAGTTGAAGACCTCGGGCACCAGGAACGCGTCCTGAAGCTGCAAAAGCGTTACGTCTGTCTTTTCCGAGGAGGCATTGTAGGTGTAGTCCATGGAAAGGACCGGATGGCCAGCAGCGTAGACCCACGTGTCGAAAAACGGTCTCAGATCCTCTCGGGACACGACCTCAAGATGTTCGCGCAGCGTCTCGGTATCGACCACCTCCTGTCGGGCCGAAGCAATGAAGCGTCTCAAGGATTCGGTCAAGGCTCCCGCACCGACCCGCTCACCCAGCATATTCAGTACCCAGACTCCTTTGGCTTCTGCATGCTGGTCTGCAAGATCACTGGCCACCTCCCATCGATCCCATACCAGCGGTCGGACATACGCTCCGGCCTCAGACAGATAGCGGCTGCGCAGGTGCTCAAGCACCAGCGCAGCCGTTGCCTCCCCATCCTCGGATCGCATCTGATCGATGGCAAGCATGGCACTGAGGGCAGCTTCGATCCAGGTATCTGTGGGTGCCAGCCGGGCAAGAGTAGGTGTTACCATGAGCTGGTAGTCCCGCATCAGCTGCTCATAGCGACGCATCCACGAGTCGCGTGTGTCCAGTCCACCAGTGGCCCGAACGCCGAACTCGGCAAAGGCAGCGGGTGTGGTTTCTCCGTCCGGATCAAACAGGACGTAGGGTGCATCCTCCGGGTCTCCCACGATGTCCTGCAAGCGGCCCACATCCAGCCCGATGTACGACATAGCCTCCCACTGAGTCATCGCTACGGGACCCTCTCCGAGGTCATCTGCCCAGGCCAGAAACCCAAGAGCCCGTCCATGGACGTCTCCCAAGGAGGCTTGGACACCAGCGCGACCATCCCATTCCATGGCGGAGGCAGGATCCATTCCCGATGCCCTGACGGTCCAGCCCCGTGGGGCAGAAACGCTCAGATACACATCGAACACAGCCGTTTCATCGACAGGCAGGGGCATCCAGGTGGCGCCACCGGGCAGCGAAGACGTCCACAGGGCCACGGTCCGTCCGGCTTTTTCGCGACGGAAGAGGGCGCCGCGAACGTCATAATCGATATCGACACGCCACCACTCCAGGGCTGGATCCGGTCTTTGGATCCTCAACTGCCCCTGATCAACCTGCCACATGGCTGCCTGCTCATGCTCCGGTAGTCTGACATCGGTGATATCCAGATTGGACACGTCCAGTACCAACAAACTGTCGGTACCGGGCCCGGCGTAGATGACCGCCGTAGCTGAGGATGCACCCTGCCCTGGCTCAAGGGTCAGCAGGATACGGCTCAGTTCCACCGGCAGGCTTGCAGGGCGCAGGGAGCGGATGGGAGCCTCCATGATGGAGGGCGATGTCGGTGGTGCAATCTGGCCCCGGGACAGCTCTGGCAGCACGAGCAGTACGAGGAGCGCACATGCAACACGGGGCGAGAGGCGACCAGCACGGTACGAGAGGCGACGGACCCAGCGTAAAGGCATATCCTTGGCGTCAGGAATCATTCGATGGCGCGGAAGTGGAAAGACTGGCTCCCATGAACAGGAGGCCGAAAAAGCCGATCAGGATATACAGGAGCATCTGTCCCGTGTGGGTCAGCAGCGCGTACGATGCTGCATCCGTTTGGGCCATTCCGAAGAGCAACCCAAGGGACTGTATCGTGATGAAATGGTAGGTACCGATACCCCCGGGAGATGGGATGATGACGCCGAAGGCGCCGATAAGCATGATACCCCATCCAGCCAGTGGCCCGATACCGTACACGGTGTCATGCCCCAATATGAGGAAAGGGATCCAGGCCATGAGCCCGTAGCAGATCCACATGAGGAGTGTATAGAGGACGATGCGGCCGGGGTAACCGGTGAAAGCAACACTCACCATCCCCTCCCGAAACCGTTCTGCCAGTCCAGCAAGGCGGGATGAGGGTTGATTGATGCCCTTGATCAAGAACCAGGTGCCCAGAACAGTACTGGCAGCGGCTATGATACCCATCGTCAACAACGTGAAAGCCGATGTTGCACCCAACCACTCCGAGATCGGCGCGGACAGGACCGCCCAAAGCGCCTCGGTCTGCTCGGAAAAGATGAGGGGTACAGTCAGAAGCAGACAGCCAAACGTGACCATGTCGAGGATCCGCTCGATGACCACTGTCCCCAGAACGGTTGAGAATGATCGGGACTCTTCCCGTGCTACATTCGCCGTTCTGATGACTTCTCCGAGACGTGGACCGGCATAATTGGCCATGTATCCCACCATGACCGAAATGAAAGCGGTTGAGCGGGATACCGGAGCTCCTGGCGCGCGTCCGGAGCGGTCTGATGTCACATCCAGGAACAGTGCCCACCGCAGGGCACGAGCGACGTGACTGAGCAGGGTAACGAGGATCAGCAGGGGTAGCCACCAGTAATTCGCGGTGGACAGAGCTGACGAGATGGACGAGAGGTCCACACCACGCAACGCAAGCCAGAGCAGTACGCCCGCCACCAGAAAACTGCCGACGTGTACCAAGCGGTTTTTAACTTGTCCTGCCATCAGCCATCTTCCCTCAGGTCCACCACGTCTACGTCTGCAGGTACTTCGAACATGAAATAATCGGTCGGCAGTGGGGGGTTGACCACGATCTCGGAAAGGTCGAAAACCATGCGGACATCATTCAGATCCACGGCAATCAAGCGCGTGACCAGGGTGTCGGATTGCCGTACCCACAGGTCCACCTGCCGGAAGGCAGCAAGACCGTTTTTAGGCAGAAGGCGAAGACGGTCGTGACGCTGCCCATCGAGGGTCTGCGTTCCCTCCCATGAGGAGAGATACTCCTCGGAAAAGCTGCGTAGGAAGGTGGTCAGGGAAAAGGCTCCCTCATCCTCGACGAAGTCATTTATGATGACCTGATCCTGTCCCCGATTGTAGACCCACGTCGTGATGCCATCCGAAACAATCGTTTGATTGGAGGTCTCAATCCGATAGGAAGTGTCCGTAAAAACCAGATCTCCGGCGTACCGCTCATCGGTATCCATGAACGTTGATGTTGCCGTCTGGACGAAGCGAAGGCGCATGCTTGCGATCCCGTCGTAGTGCTCGGACAGGCGCTGCGCCAGCTCGCTGGCCCGTAGTTCTGGACGATCCTGCTGTGCCGTGGCAGGCTGGCTGCCAAGCAGGGCTCCTGTCAGAAGGAGGATCAGAATGGATGGTCGACAAACCGGAAAACGACGATGCATCAAGTAGGTCTCAGGATATGTGGGGGTGCGGGCAGCTCCCTTTCAAGAGTCATGCCGAACGGGTGTTCCACCTGAAGGTACACCTCAGGCAGCTGCTGCCGACTCGAGAGCGTCCACGAGTGCCTGCATGTCCGCCTCGTCGTTGTATACATGCGGAGCGATGCGAATGGCGTTCCCACGCACGGAAACAGAGACATTGCGTTCTGACAGTGCCTGTCGGACACCTGCCACGGACTGTCCCTGTGCGAGACGTATGCCGAAAAGGTGCGCTCCGCGGGTGGAGGCTGGCGCCAGCTGATATCCGGCTTCCCGAATGCGATCTTCAAAGGGGGCCACAAGCCGTCCCGTGTACTCCTGTACGGCTTCTGGAGTCCATTGAGATACCTCTTGCAGCGCGGCAAGCAGCATGGGCATGAGGATGAAATTGCTCTTCTCTCCGACATCAAACCGACGCGCACCTGGTTGGTAGTCTGACTCGTAGTCCACGAGGCCAGCGAATTGTTCGCTTCCTTTTCGGTTGATCCAGTTCTCCTCGATGGGAAAACCCTCGGCAAACCGGGGGCCCATCCATCCGAGAGCACAGGAATACGGCCCGAAAAGCCACTTGTAACCCGCGGTGATCAGGGCATCGGGGCGCAGAGCGGACACTGAAAAGGGAAGGGCGCCGATGGATTGGGTTCCGTCCACGATCAACGCTGCTCCGAATCGATGGCATCGATGTTGGATAGCCTCCAGGTCAAATCGTGTACCATCAGCCCAATGCACGATCGGAATGGCAACGACAGCCGTAGAGGCATCGATGGCCTGAAGAATAGCCTGATTCCACGCTTCGTGGACCTCCGAAAGTACGGTACCGTTCGGCCGGTACACCGTGCGAACGTCAGCACCGGTCTCTTCGGACAGTCGCATCCATGTGTAGACATTGCTGGGGAACTGCTCATGCAGCACCACAATGTTCTGTCCGGCCTTGGGATGCAGGTTCCGCGCCGCGGTGGCAATGCCGTAGGAAACCGATGGAAAGAGAGCGATGTCGTTGGCTTTGCCCTCAATCAGGGAGGCGAATGTTTCCCGTACCCGTTCTGGCGTATCGAAGAAATCCTGTGGTGTAATCTCCCAGGGAGTTCGCTTGCCTCGAACGGCAGCCATACCAGCCTCCTCAACGCGCTTTGACAGGGGAGACATGTAGGCGCAGTTCAGGTAGTGAACGTCCGGGTCCAAGGAAAAGGAAGACTTCTGGCAGGATAGCATGGTCAGGGCGTGGGTCCTGGGGAAGCAGCAGTGCCGGGCATGCCCGGGTTCAATTGGACTTGAGGGCGGCTGTCGAAAAAACAGACAGATCCACCGTCTCCTTCATGTGCCAGCACCAGAATTGTTGGCACGGGAAAACATTCTCGTAAAGGGCTTTACCCACGATGACCGAATCCACTCGGTACGGGAGGAGGTCATTCAGGGCGATAAGATGCCTCGCATTACCGATGCCACCCGATGCCGTAATCTTGGCTTTGCTCAGGGCGGACCCCATTTCCCGATAGGCATCCATGTTCGGTCCCTCCATGGTCCCATCACGTGAGATATCCGTATACACGATGCGGCGGCAACCGCGGGCCTCCATGTCAAGCGCAAAATCGACGGCATCAAGGCCGCTACCCTCGGTCCATCCCTGTACGCGCACCTCACCGTCGCGAGCATCGAGTCCCACGACTACCTTACTGCAGCCGTATTTTTCGAGCGCCTCTGAGACCAGATCGGGATTCTGGACTGCAGCCGTGCCAATGATCACCCGGTAGACGCCGGCCTCAATGGCCCGATCAATGTCCACCATCGTACGGATTCCACCTCCCACCTGGACAGGAATATCCAACTCATGGCAGATGGCATGGATGACCTTCCGGTTGTTCTCGTTTCCCCCTTTGGCAGCATCGAGGTCGACGACGTGGATGGCTTTTGCGTTCTGGATACGCCAAAGCTTGGCCATTTTGACCGGGTCGTCGAAGTATATCTTTTCCTCCTCATACTGCCCTTGATGCAGGCGTACGCAATTACCTCCTCTGAGGTCGATGGCTGGTATGACGAGGATTCTGGACATGATGTCGGTGTGCATCCCGTTTCGGATGCGGTCTCTCCAACCTGCCTTGATGGACCGTGTTTCCATCAAAGAATCCGGGTCGACATACCCTCTTTCCCGAGATATTCAGCAAGTTTACCGCGCTTCTCCAGCAGGAAGGAATCCCTGACCCGGGTCCGTGTGTAAGAGCGGCACTTCATTACTATCCATCCCCACCACCCGAATGGCCTCTCCTGCATTCAATCGCATCATGGTCACGGCGGCCCTGCCCTACGCCAACGGCCCCGTCCACCTGGGCCATCTGGCCGGTGCGTACCTGCCTGCCGACCTGTTCAGTCGCTACCAGCGCATGAAGGGCCAGGACGTAGTGTTTGTGTGCGGATCCGACGAAATGGGCGTAGCCATTATGGTGCGGGCCCGTAACGAAGGCATCGACCCACAGGATCTGGTGGATCGCTACCACCCCATGATTGAAAAGGCATTTGCCGGTTTCGGGATGAGTTTCGATCACTATGGACGGACCACCTCGCCGGTGCACGCTGAGACCAGCCAGGACTTCTTCCGGACGCTGGCCCGCAAGGATGTATTCGCCCTGAAAACGGAGGAGCAGCTTTACGATCCGGAAGCCGGCATTTTCCTGGCTGACCGGTTCGTGGTGGGTACCTGCCCGACCTGCGGCAATGAGAATGCCTACGGGGATCAATGCGAAAAATGCGGCTCGACCCTGAGCCCCAAGGAGCTCATCAACCCGCGCAGCACGCTGTCCGACGCAACGCCCGAGCTGCGCGAAACGACACACTTCTACCTTCCACTTGGGGATTTTCAGGATCGCTTGGATCAGTGGATCGGGACGCATCCGGAGTGGAAACCCAACGTTCTCGGGCAGGTGCGCAGTTGGCTGAACGATGGGCTCAAGGACCGGGCCATCACGCGTGATGTGCCTTGGGGTGTGCCCGTTCCCAAGGACGTGGCTGAAGAACTCGGTATCGATGCCGAGGGTAAGGTCATTTATGTCTGGTTCGACGCGCCTATCGGATATATCTCCGACACCAAGGAGTGGGCCATGAGCCAGGGCGATCCCGATGCCTGGAAGCCATACTGGCAGGCCGACGATACCCGTCTGGTGCATTTCATTGGCAAGGACAACATCGTCTTCCACTGCCTGATGTTTCCCGCCATGCTCATGGCGCACGGGGATTACACGTTGCCCGAGAATGTGCCGGCCAATGAATTCCTTAACATCGAAGGCGACAAGCTGTCGACCAGCCGCAATTGGGCGGTCTGGCTGCACGAGTACCTGGAAGACTTCGAACCGGACCTGCTGCGCTATGCGCTGGCCACGATGCTGCCCGAGACGAAGGATGCCGACTTCAACTGGTCCGAGTTCCAGACCCGGATCAATTCGGAGTTGGCCGATGTCCTGGGCAACTTTGTGAACCGGACGCTGACCTTTGCCGCCCGCTTTGCCGATGGCAAGGTACCCGAGCTCGTGGATCCCTCCGATGCTGACAAGGCAGCCCTGGAAGAGCTTGCCACGTTCCCCGACCGCATCGGGAAGGCGTATGATACCTATCGGAACAGGGAGGCGGTTTTCGAAACCATGGCCCTGGCCCGTCTCGGCAACAAGTATTTCAACGATACCGAGCCCTGGCATACCCGGAAATCCGACCCGCAGGCGTGCGCCAACACCATCCACGTGTCGCTGCAGATCTGCGCGTCCCTTTCTGTGCTCATGGAGCCGGCCCTTCCGTTTTCATCGGCCAGGCTGCGCGGCATGCTGAATCTGGAGGGCGTCCGGGCTTCCGTGCCCGGAGGCGCAGCAGAAGGTATTGGCTGGGACGATGCCGGAAAATCGCTCCTCCAGCCTGGTCATGCGCTCGGCGAAGCGGGCATCCTGTTCACCAAGATCGAAGACGACGTGATGGAAGAGCAAAAGGCAAAACTCGGCGCCACGCCAGATGGCGCTTCGGATAAGGATCAACCCTACGAGCCGGTAAAGGACACTATCGAGTACGATGATTTTGCCAAGCTGGATTTTCGAATGGGAACGATCGTTGAGGCCGAGGAGATGCCCAAATCCAAGAAACTGGTCAAGACGGTGGTCGACTTGGGCTTCGAGAAGCGTCAGATCCTGGCGGGCATCAAAGAGCACTTCAAGCCGGAGGAGCTCATCGGCAAGCGCGTTGCAGTTGTAGCCAACCTGGCGCCCCGCAAGATGATGGGCACCGAAAGTCAGGGCATGATCCTGATGGCCGAAGACCGGGAAGGCGCCCTGTTCCTGATGAACTCCGGTGGGGAAAACGGATCCGTCATCCGGTAAAATGACAAAGGGCTCCGGCTGCTTGCAGCCGGAGCCCTCAAAAGCCCTTCTTCGAAGGATCAGATGTTGATCGGTACGCCGTAGGCCGCACGCGTGGCTTCCATGACCGCTTCCGACAGCGTCGGGTGCGGGTGGATGGACTCCATGATCTCGTGCGCCGTTGTCTCGAGCGTCCGAGCCGTGACGGCCTCGGCAATCATTTCCGTAGCATCGTAGCCAATGATGTGGCATCCAAGGAATTCGCCGTATTTGGCATCATAGATAACCTTGACGAAGCCTTCGTTGTGGCCCATGGCAGATGCCTTTCCGGAAGCCGTGAAGGGGAATTTGCCCACTTTCACATCGTAACCAGCCTCCTTGGCCGCCTCCTCGGTGTAGCCCACTGAGGCAACCTGTGGTTGGCAATAGGTGCAGCCCGGGATGTTGTTCTTGTTGAGCGGATGCACATTCTCGCCCGCAATCTTCTCGACGCAGATCACGCCTTCGTGACTGGCCTTGTGGGCAAGCCACGGCGGGCCGGCCACGTCACCGATGGCGTAGACGCCCGGCGCGCTGGTCTGGCACCATTCATTGATGACAATAGCGCCTTTCTCAGTCTTTACACCAGCTTTTTCGAGGCCGAGGTCTTCGATATTACCTACAACCCCTACCGCCGACAGCACCTGATCGCATTCAATGACTTCGCTGCCCTTCTTCGTCTCGATCGTGACCTTGAGCGTCTTGCTCTTCGTATCCACGTTCTTGACCATGGAGCTCGTCATGACCTTGATGCCTGCTTTCTTGAAAGCGCGTGCCAATTCACGGCTCACGTCCTTGTCTTCAACCGGGACAAGACGATCCTGCAGCTCGATGATCGTGACGTCAGTGCCCATGTGATGGTAGAAGTAGGCGAACTCGACACCAATGGCACCTGCGCCACAGATGACCAGTTTCTTGGGCTGCTTCGTCTGCAGCAGGGCTTCTTTTGAGGAAATGATCTTCTCTCCATCAAACGGAAGCGAGGGCAGCTCACGCGGGCGGGCGCCCGTAGCTACGATGATGTGCTTGCCGGAGATGGTCTCTTTCGTACCGACCTTTTTGCCATCCATGTCCGTGGACGGCTCGATATCCACTTTCCCGTTCCCTGCAAGCCGAGCGTGACCGTAGTGCACCTCGATCTTGTTCTTGTTCATCAGGTAGTCGACACCCTTGTTCATCTTGCCGGCCACGTCGCGGCTGCGACCGATGACCTTGTCGAACTCGGCCTTGATGGTGCCCTCTGCTTTCAGGCCGTAGGCATCCAGGTGCTTGGTGTATTCCATGATCTCGGCGCTCTTGAGGAGGGCCTTGGTCGGGATACAACCGATGTTGAGACAGACGCCGCCGAGTTTGTTCTTCTCGACGATGGCGGTCTTGAGACCGAGCTGGGTGGCGCGGATCGCGGTTTCGTAGCCGCCGGGGCCCGAGCCGATGACGATGACGTCGTATGATGCAGCCATGGACTGAACACAGGAGTTGGATGAACAATCAGGAACACCCGAAAATACGGTGTGCATCAGCCACCGCTATTGAGAGAGGGTGAATAAGGGTTCCCACGGTACCAGTCGGCAGTGCTTGTACCCTTTCCTGACACGTCCTTCGCTGCTTATCGGCGCTGGAATCGCTCCTCGATATCGAGCATCTTGCGTACCCGTTTCTCGTGCCGTCCCCCTTCGAAATCACTTGTCAGGAAGACCTCCACGATGCGATGGACCACTTCGATACCCATCGCCCGACTGCCCAGCGTCAGAACGTTGGCATCATTGTGCGCGCGGGCGTTCCAAGCGGCAAACTCCGTGTAGCCGCAGGCGGCGCGGACCCCGGGGACCTTGTTACAGGCTATGGCACTGCCCACGCCCACGCCGTCAATCATGATGCCACGCCCGGCCTTTCCGTCCGCCACCAATCGGGCAACGGCGTAGGCGAAATCGGGATAATCGCATGCTTTGGGGGAATCGGTGCCGACGTCAATGACCTGATATCCGTCGTTCTCCAGCTTCTTCAGGATCTCTCCCTTCATGGCGTATCCGCCGTGATCCGAACCGATGCACACCACGGGGTTGTCTGATGAGCGTGCTGAGTCAGGATCCTGAACGGGTTGGGAGGCTGGCTGCAGGACGATACCAAGGAAACGCGCCGTGTCGGCGGCGAGGGGAGTGACAATGGCATGCGCGGGCACACTCAGGACCGAGCGCCCCTCGGCCTTCGCATCCCGTACATCCCGTTCGCTTATGACTGTTCGTCCTGCCATGGACGCAAGCTACATGTTGTTTTGAGGCCATGCAAAAGAAACGGGCCGCGTGCGTCGCGGCAAGGATCTTTCGAAAATGGACCTACTTGGTGGCCAACCAGGTCTGTGGATCCACTGGTTGACCATCCTTGAATACGGCGAAAAACATGGCGGCTCCACGTGGTTCCGCCGTCGTGCCTGACCGTCCGATAAGTTGACCCGCTCCCACATCATCGCCCTCACTGACGTAGAAAAGGGACAGGTTGCCATAGACCGTGTGAAAGCGACCATGTTCAACGATGGCGAAACGGCCCATATCTGGAATGATATCGATGGAGGAGACCCGACCACCAAAGACCACCATGACTTCTTCGGAGGCGCCCGTTCCGATCAGGATGCCTGGATTCGGTGTGCGTGTGCCGAACTCCGGGTGAACGATTTCGCCAAAGGGTTCGAGCACAGGTCCGGCAGCCGGCCATGGAAGGAACCCCTTCACGCCATCAAATGAGGCCGTCATATCAGGCATCGTTGACGCTATACCGCCCCTGCGTTCGGTCCCGGCCTCCACACCAGCTGCGATAAGCGCTTGAATCTGGTCCATCAACTGCTGCTCCATGGAGCGCTTTTCGGTTAGGGATTCCGCGCGGTTAGCCTGTTCTTTCCTAAGCGACTGGATTTCCCTGCGCACCGCGGCCAACACACTTTCCAGCTTTTCCTGCTCCCGGTCCACGCTTCCCAGCATGACTTCCGTTTCGACCAGTCGGCGCTGCATGGCTGTCTTTTTTTCCGACAGGGCATCCGTTGTCATCCGGAGTCCATCGAGGCGTGAGCGTCGCTCCTGCGAAAAACGACGCAGGTAGTTGATTCGGACAAGCATCTGGTTGATCGACGAAGAGGACAGGATCAGAGCGGCATCGTGCTGTCGTCCGTACCGGTAGGCGTGGGAAGCCCGGTCCTGATATTCACGCCGAAGATCCTCGAGCTCCTGGCTCAGGGATCCGATGGCCTGTTGCAGGGAGTCCCGTTCGAATACCAGCTGTCTGATCCGGATATTGTAGGTGCGGACGAGTTCCTCGCGCAGGGAAAGCTGGCGATTCAGATCAGAAAGACGGTTCTGATTCTGCTCTTCTGCCTCGGCAGCCTCCTCAAGCAGACGTTCCTCCTCCGCAATGTCACGGCGCAGTTCCTCAAGGCGGCGCTCCGTGGCCGTCAGTTCCTGTGACCACGCCTTCGGCGCTGCCAAGGACAGGGCAGTCATCAGGGCGATGGTGGCCACGACGGTTACATGCATGAAAGGCATATCATATGGGTCCCTTTTGTGCATCATTCCCCTCCGAGGTCGATCCATTGCGCATTCGGCGCCACGTTCAGGTCAAATCCGAGCCGTGGTGGGTCGGGATCGATCCGCCCCCAGGCCATGCTCATGCGAAGGGCATCGGCAGGGCGCGAAAGGGCCATGCGCCGGGGAAGCAGTACTCCGTGGACAGACGTAAAGTCGGAGTACCAGCGCTGCTCGATAATGTCACCATTGGGATGCATCTCCTTGACAGCCACAATTCGCCAGAGGGTGGGATCTACGGTGAGGCGACGTGTTCCATCCGTGCTGGTCAGGACATACAGGGTGGCGTCGGTCTGGACACGCCACTCCGTGTCCGCATCAGGTTGCTCGAAGCCCGTGGCCATTTCGACCAGGTGCAGGCCGGCCACGGCACCAGGCAGCATGGCTGCCACCCGGGCGGGGGAGCCCGTCCAGACCACGTTTTCGATGCGATCGTATACCCAGGCTGAATCGGGTGTGACACGCACCCTGGCTCCCTCGATACCCAAGGGGAACGTTACGCGCACGAACAAGGACTCGGGATGCACATAACTGATCTTGGCCGAGAATCGGCCGCTTTCCTCCGGGGAAGAGAGGGCAATCCTGGACTCCGCAAACAGCCTGGTCAGCGAAGCAGGATAGGGGGGGAGACGATCCAGGATCTCCTCGACCGAGTGATTCGGGAATCCATCCGGTAGGCTCCTTTCCGGTGAAAAACCCGGATACGATGCAGCGCATCCTGACCCCAAACCGGTAAGGATCAGTAGCCATGTAGACAACCGACCCATGTTCGGACCCTTCGCTACGGTGTTTTTCTTCCGCATGGCAGGATTATCTGGGTTGCCCGGATTGGATGGATACGCTCGATCGTAGGGATCATTTCTGTTGTCTTAGCCGATGCTGCAGCCGGAGGGCGGCCCGGCCCTCGTTCGAATCCTTCCCAACTCGTGCCAGCAGTTCATCGATCAGGCCAATGGCCTCTGCCCGCTCACCGGTAGCTGCCAGCACGCGGGCCCGGGAAAGTACGACAGGCGGGAAACCCGGAAAGAGCACCATGGCCTCTTCCGACCGTTCAAGGGCAGTCTCCGGATGACCCGCGGCCAGCCAGGTTTCGATGGTCAGCGGCCATACTTGCAGGTGACGGGGGTAGTCTCGAATGTGTTCGTCGACCAACAGTGCCGCCTCACGGGCACGCTCTGAGCGCATCAGGAATCCGACAAGTGCCACGATCGATGCTTCCCGGGAGGGGTCTGCTTCCCAGGCAGACCGGAAGAGCCGCAACGAGTCTTCCGGAGCAACGGGCTCTGGCTGCACGGTTGATGGCGCCAGCGGCAAGCCTGTCTCTGCGGCCAGGTCGCGGTCGGAAAGGCGGGCATCGAGATCGGACAGCCGCTTGAGTAACTCGGGATCATCACCCTCCTCAGTTGCCAAGGGTACGGCCAGGTCAGCCGCTCGGTCCCACTCGGCACGCTGCATGAGCAGGCGAATCAGCGTCGTACGATCGTCAACGGATCCGCGCACATCCACCAATGCCTCAGCACATCGCAGCGCAGCGTCCAGGTTGCCCTGCTCGGAAAACACGCGTAGGCCAGCCGAGAGCACGGCCACATGATCAGGGAACAGCCGAATCCCGTTTTCAGCCATCACAGCCCCGACCGAAGCAGCATTGCCCTCGATGAGCACGTCCAGGTGCCGCAAAAGAAAGGATGGCTGCAGGTCCTCCAACGCCAGGAGGCGGTTCGCGGCCCGCGAAATGGCCGCCAGATCGCCTGAGGCGACGGCCAGGTCCAGATCCTGGGAAACAAGGGCCGGCAGAGCCGGCTGCACACGCAGGGCCTGGTCCAGGTAGAAGCGTGCGGCACCCAGGCTACCCATGGCCTGTTGTGCCGTTGCCATGGAAGCGAGCAGGGCCGGATTGTCTGGGTGTACCTTGAGGCCTTCCGAATAGATGGCCGCAGCCCGGTCCGGGTAGCCGTTCTGCAACCAGGTCAGACCGCGGATCATGACCCGCTGCGCATGGACATCGAGCGCCTCGCCCTCCTGTCGCGCCTGCACCTCTCCGATGCCCAACAGGAAGGACAGGATCAGGAAGGTCGAGGCCCACAGCCCAGACATTGACCTGGCGTGGGAGCGCCAGCGCGGCGATGACAGGTGACAGGGATACATACGCCGGAAACGGCCTGTATCTGCTGCGGTTTCACCACGCATGGGCCAGTCTGGTGGTTGTTTCTTGGCGTCCATGTCGTTACACTGATCCGACAGCGGTATCAAAAGGAGTCATGTCGTCAGCGCGGCATACCCGCAGCCCCACCCCGTAACATGGGCATCCAGGACGTCTCGAGGACGGAAAACGCAGCTCAGATCCGGCGTTTTACCCGCCACATCATGCAGGACATGCGAGCGCTCGAGTACATGCTCGAGAACGACATGTTCGAGACGGATATCCAACGCATCGGAGCCGAACAGGAGCTCTTCCTGGTGGACCGCAATGCCCAACCGGCCCCTCTGGCAGAAGAGGTTCTGGCCCTGGCTGAGGATCCGCGTGTGGTCAATGAACTGACCCGCTTCAACCTGGAAATCAATCTGGATCCCCTGCACTTCACGGGTACCTGCTTCTCGGCCATGGAGGCCGAGCTGAATCGACTGATTGAAGAGGTGCGGGTGCTGTGCGGGAAAGTCGATACCGAACTGGTGCTGACGGGTATCCTGCCTACGATCCATGCCTGGGACCTTCGTCTGGACAACATGGCACCCAAGCAGCGCTATTTCACCTTGAACGATACCATCATGTCGCTCAAGGGAGGATTGGCGCAGTACCATATCCGTGGTGTGGATGAGCTGTTCTTCCAACATGACAATATCATGGTGGAGGGCTGTAATACGAGCTTTCAGGTGCATTTGCAGGTCACGCCGGACCGGTTCGCCCACTTCTATAACGTGGCGCAGCTTGTCTCGGCACCCGTACTGGCGGCTGCCGCCAATTCGCCCATCCTTTTTGGCAAGCGCCTGTGGCGTGAAACCCGTATCGCGCTTTTTCAGCAGGCCGTTGACACGCGTGCAAGCAACCTCTACCTCCGGGATATGAGTCCCCGGGTGCACTTCGGGACCGAGTGGGTCAACGACTCGGTCCTGGAGATCTTTCAGGAGGACATCGCCCGCTTCCGCGTCATCATGACAAGCGAGTACGCGGATCCCTTCGAGGCCCTTCGCAAGGGCGATGTGCCCAAACTCAAGGCGCTGCAACTGCACAACGGGACGGTCTATCGCTGGAACCGCGCCTGTTACGGTATCAGTGGCGACAAGCCCCACCTTCGCATCGAAAATCGGCTGCTTCCCTCGGGACCAACGGTTATCGACGAAGTGGCCAATGCCGCCTTCTGGACAGGCCTGGTCTACGGGTTGGCCGATGAATTGGACGATGTCCGCGATCGCCTGACGTTCGATGATGCCAAGAGCAACTTCATCGGCGCGGCGCGACGGGGGCTGGCCTCGGAGGTCGATTGGATTGATGACCGGCGTTACTCGGCCGCTGAACTGATCCGCGGGCAGCTTCTCGATACGGCCCGGAAAGGATTACAGATGCGGGGAGTAAGCGACCCGGACATCCAGCGATACCTCTCGGTCATTGATGATCGCGTGGCATCGAAGCGCACCGGAGCGCAGTGGCAGCTGCATTCGCTTGCCAGCATGAAAAAAGAGGGCTCCTCGACACGGGCCGAGCGCCTTGATACGCTCGTTACCGGCATGATCCGGCGGCAGAAGGAGGGGCAGCCGGGCCATACCTGGGAACCGGCAGCGCTGGAGAAGCGCGCCTTGAATACGATCCACGGCACCCGTGTAGAGCATTTCATGACCACGGACCTGTTTACCGTTCGCGAGGACGAATTGGTTGAGTTCGTTGCCGTACTCATGGGCTGGCGACATATCCGTCACGTTCTGGTCGAGGATGAGGACCACCGCCTGGTGGGTCTTGTCACGCATCGCTCCATTCTCCGGTTTCTGACCGATCAGCAGGATGGGGAAAAGAACAAGGATCAGCCTGTTTCGGCCATCATGGTCAGGAATCCGGTTTCCGTGTCACCCGAGACGGCCACGGTGGATGCTGTGCGGGTGATGCGTGAAAAGAATATCGGCGCCTTGCCGGTTGTGCTCGGTAGGCAGTTGGTAGGCATCGTGACCGAGACCGACTTCAATCTACTGGCTGCCCGTCTGTTCGAGGAAGGCACGCCAGATACGCCGTCAGATAGCGACTCCAGACCCTGAGCACCCAGACCTTCTGTTATCCCTGACCCGCTAACCAGCTTATCTTCCATATCCCATGAACCGCTCATCCATTCGACTGGCTGTTCTTTTCCTTGCAGCCCTGATTACCCTGCCCGGGTATGCCCAGAAATCCGCCATACTGGCCGGTCACCTGATTGACACCGAAACGGGGACGGCTACGGCTGATCAGATCATCATCACCGAGCATAACCCTGAAAATGGGCGCTCCGAGATTCTGGCCATCGGCTCAGACATCGACATTCCCGATGATGCCGAGATCATCGACCTTTCAGACCAGTGGGTGATGGGCGGACTGGTGGATGCCCATGACCACTTGGGCATCACCTACAAGGAAGAGCCCGAAAGCTGGTACTACTACTACACGATCATCTCGGACTCGACGCCCCTGAGAGCCATTCAGTCCATGAGTACCGGTTTCCAGAAACTGGCATCCGGTTTCACGATCGTGCGCGACCTGGGAAACAACGGGCTGTATGCGGATACGGCCCTTCGCCAAGCCATTGAAATGGGGTGGGTACCTGGTCCGACCATGATCAACTCAGGCATCATCATCGGTGCCTTTGGCGGTCAGTTGTACGAGACGCCCGAGCGGGAAGACACGGTGTACCCCGAGTACCTCAATGCTGATACGGACGACGAAATCGTCAAAGCTATCCGTCGCAACATCCACTATGGTGCCAAAGTCATCAAGGTATGCGTGGACTGTCAGGCCTATCCGTATACCGTGGAGCAGCTGAAGCTGTTTGTTTCCGAGGCAGCCAATGCCGGCCAGAAGGTCTCCGGCCACGTGCAGACACGCGAAGGAGCCCGCCGTGCCATCGAGGCGGGCCTGTGGTCCCTTGATCACGACAACGCGCTCGACGAGGAGCTGCACGCGATGATGGCCGAGAAGGGGATTTTCCGTGCCGGTACGGAGACGCCCCAAGCGGACTTCATGCGACCGATGAGCGATGAGCGTTGGGAGCGCCGCGTGCGCATGCTGAGGGACGCCTATGATCAGGGAGTACCGCTCGTTTTCTCGACCGATGCTGACTACTACATCCCCGGATTCAATCGCGGCGAACTTACGATCGAGTTCATCCGGACGTGGGAGGCTGCCGGCATACCGGCAGCCGACATCCTAAAGGTCATGACCTGGAACGGCTACCGTATTTCAGAAACCGAAGACTCACGAGGTCCGGTCAAGGTGGGCTACGCCGCTGATATCATCGCGACGGCTGATAATCCGCTGGAGGACATAAATGCCCTGCGCGATGTTCGTTTTGTCATGAAAGATGGCAAAGTGTTCAAGAAGGATGGCGTGGTGGAGCCACTGGACTTCTTCCACAACGGTCCGGTCTTCGGCTGGCGCAAACGCTGAGTGTCCGACGGCTCATCTTTCAACCCCCGTACCCATGCCTCGTCTGACGTGCTGCCGAGTGAAGCGCTTGATGCTTCTCGGCTCGATCATGCTGCTCTGTGCGCAAGGAGCCTTCGCCCGACAAGCCTCCCGTGAATCGGATGGCGGCCGTTCGTGGATCTCTGACCATGCCGCAACGGCTCAGGCGCTCATCGATGCCGCCATGGCGGACAGTGCCGCCTGGAATCGTTTGGCCTATCTGACCGACACGTTCGGCCCCCGATTCTCTGGGTCCGAAAATCTGGAGCGGGCCATTGAGTGGATCCTTGAGGAAATGCAGCGTGACGGCCTGCAGAATGTCCGCGGTGAACCGGTCATGGTGCCGCACTGGGTACGGGGTGACGAGAAGCTGGTCCTGCTTGAACCCCACGAACGGGAGCTGGGCATCCTGGGTCTGGGTGGCAGTATCGGAACCGGGCCGGGTGGCGTTACGGGGGAGGTGCTCGTGGTGGGTTCCTTTGATGAGCTGGCAGCCCGAAGGGAAGAGGCTCGGGGCAGGATCGTGCTTTGGAACGTGCCGTTCAGCTCGTACGGCGCTACCGTCGGATATCGCTCGAACGGCGCCGTCAGAGCGGCCGAGGCGGGTGCCATTGCCAGCCTGGTTCGCTCCGTGGGCCCGTTTTCGATGTACACGCCCCATACGGGCAACTCCCGCTATGATGAGGAGGTACCCCCCATTCCCCACGCGGCAGTCACGGTGGAGGATGCCATGATGATGCAGCGCATGCAGGATCGCGGTCAGACCATCCGTGTCCGCCTGGAAATGGACGCGCAATGGCTGCCCGATGCCCTTTCGCACAATGTCGTGGGTGAAATCGTGGGCAGCGAATATCCCGAGGAAGTCATTGTCCTCGGAGGCCACATCGACTCCTGGGATGTGGGCACCGGCGCAATGGACGATGCTGGTGGATGCGTGGCGGCTTGGGAAGCCCTTCGCCTGATGAAGGCGATGGGTCTCACACCCAAACGGACCATCCGGGTGGTCATGTGGACGAACGAGGAGAACGGTCTCAGGGGAGGTAATGCCTACCGGGATGCCCACATCGATGAGTTGGACAACCACATTTTGGCCATGGAGTCCGACGCGGGGTTGTTCAAGCCCAGAGGATTCGGGTTCTCAGGGTCCGAAGCCGCCTTCGATATGTTGACGCAGATTGGCATATTGCTCGAAGAGTTGGAGTCTGGTACGGTAACGAAAGGAGGTGGCGGTGCTGATATCGGTCCTATCATGGCCAAAGGAGTTCCGGGTATGGGGCTAAACGTGGATGGCAGCAA
>JAFMNH010000036.1 GCA_017859335.1 Rhodothermales bacterium
CCCGGCCGCATATCTGCATGCTGCTGGATCATGCGTTTCCTCCTGACCTGAGGGTGGAGAACGAAGCGCGTACCCTGGCCTCGGCCGGTTACGATGTCACCATTCTGGCCATCGACCCCGACAGCCGTCCTTCTTCCGATCTGGACCGACACATCCACGTGCAGCGCGTCCGCGTTCCCCGACAGATCCGCAACAAGGCCCGGGGGCTGGCGGCCACCGTGCCGTTGATGGACTGGATCGTGAGTCGTGCGGTCAGAAGGCTGCACCATCAGCACCCTGTTGCTGCGCTGCATGCCCACGACCTGTATCTGTTCGGAGCAGCGCTTCGCGCAGGAGGCCGTCTCGGGGTCCCGGTCGTCGGGGACATGCACGAAAACTGGGTGGAAGCGCTCCGCCACTACAAGTGGAGTACGACGGCCCCCGGTAAGTGGGTCGTCAACCTGGACAGGTGGCAGCAGCTCGAAACCGGGTGGTCTGCTACGGTCGACCGCCTGGTTGTTGTCATCGACGAAATGGCCGAGCGCATGCGTGGCCAATTGGCACATACCGGGCTACCTGACAACCACATCGTGACGGTACCCAATACGATACAACGCTCCGTGTTCGAGTCGTGGTCATCGTCCATCCCGGACGACATGCCGGAAGGCCACCCGTTGCTGCTCTACACCGGAGGCATGGATCGTCATCGAGGTCTGAAGGATCCCATCCGCGCCATGCCGCGCATTCTGGATGCGTATCCCGAGGCGGTTCTGGTGCTGGTCGGAGATGGTGCTGTCCGGACCGAACTCGAAGCGCTCACGGCATCGCTTGGTATCGAACATGCGGTACGTTTTCTCGGATGGAAGGATCAGGCGGCCGTGCGTGGCTACATGGAGGCTGCCGACATCGGACTCATTCCACATCGCAAGACCGTCCACACCGACCATACCATTCCGCACAAGCTCTTCCATTACATGCATGCCGGGCTGCCATGCGTGGTGTCGGACTGCCGGCCGCTGGAGCGTATCGTGACTGCGGAATCCTGCGGCAAGGTATACCCGTCGGGCCAGCCGGAAGCGCTTGCCGCTTCCGTGTGCGCCATCCTGGACGATCCACAGGCGCGCTCCGAAATGAGCGCCCACGGTCGGGAAGCCGTCCGCCAACGATGGAATTGGGAAGCAACCGCGGATAGGCTCGTCCGGATGTACGCGGAGCTTTTGGCCTGAACGACGCCTAGAGATGATCGGCCAGGTGGGCCGCAATGCGTTCCGAAGCGTGGCCATCCCACTTCTCCGGGATCCGTCCTTCTTTCCACTCGCCAGCGAGTGCCTGTCGACCTGCCTCCGCAATGGCCGCTGCATCCAGCTCCATCAGGATGTTCGTACCCTCATCAACTGTAACCGGCCGCTCCGTGTTCGGGCGAACTGTCACACAGGGTTGCAACAGCGCTGTAGTCTCCTCCTGAATGCCGCCGCTGTCCGTCACCACGAGTCCTGCATGCATCATCAGGCACATGAACTCGAGGTAGCCGATCGGCTCGGTCAGGTGGATATGATCGTGGGCCATGAGCTGCTTTCCGATGGGGAGCGATTCGAGCCGTGCGGCCGTGCGCGGATGGATCGGGAAAATGACGGGAGCTTGATCCGCCAGCCGGATCAGTGCATCGGCAAAGATGGCCAATCGATCGGGGACATCCACCATGGCCGGGCGATGGGCCGTGATCAGGAAGTATCCACCCGCGGTCAGGCCACGTTTTTCGTGCTCTGCGGTGGCCCGCGCCTGATCCTCGAACCGGCGCAGGGAGTCGATCATCACATTGCCCGCAAACACGATCCGGTCCCTGGGTTGTCCCTCAGCCAACAGGTGCTTTTCCCCGGAGGGCTCAGACACGTAAAGCCAGTCGGAGATCGCATCCGTCGCCATACGGTTGATCTCTTCCGGCATGGACCGGTCGAACGAACGAAGACCTGCCTCGACGTGGACCAGCGGGATGTGCAGCTTCTTGGCGGTGAGCGCTGTAGCCACGGTCGAATTGACATCGCCGACGACGAGGACGACATCCGGCTTGTGCTCCTGGAACACCGGCTCGATTTCCGTCATGACCCGCGCCGTCTGGCTGGCATGACTGCCGGATCCTACCCCGAGGTACATATCCGGCTCGGGCATGCCCAGCTGCCGAAAGAAGATGTCGCTCATCTTGGCATCATAGTGCTGTCCCGTGTGGATCAGGAGATTCTCGAACCGACCCGACTGACGGAATGCGTACTCGAGTGCAGCAATCTTGATGAAGTTGGGTCGAGCACCGGCAATGAGAGCAGCTTTGAACATGGCGTGATGCGTTGGCAGACAACATGGTTTTGGGATACATCCTACGAAGTATACTCATGACAGGCTGCACCGCGTGAAGAATCTTTGACAAACGTACGGAGCACCACCTATATTCCGACGTCCGATCCGCGTGCTCCCGACGCGAGGGACGCCTTCCAAACCAACGGATACCCGACATGTCAGACGATTACGGAATTGCTCTCGGAATGGTTGAGACCCGCGGTCTCGTGGGTGCCATCGAAGCGGCGGACGCCATGGTCAAGGCCGCGCGCGTCCATCTCATGGGTAAAGAAAAAATTGGCGGCGGATATGTTACCGTCATGGTCCGGGGCGATGTGGGTGCGGTCAAGGCAGCCACGGATGCCGGTGCGGCTGCTGCCGAGCGTGTTGGTGAACTGGTTTCGGTTCACGTCATCCCACGCCCGCACTCCGACGTAGAGGGCATACTGCCCGAGTAACCTCCGGTCCGATTGGCCTGCTGTTCGTGCGGCTTCCGAGGCGCGAATCCCGCCCTGAATCTTCCCCGAAAAACCCATGTCTCCATCCAGCCCGACATCCGGTCATGATGCCTTGGGAATGGTGGAAACCCGCGGGTTGGTTGCGGCCGTTGAAGCGGCTGATGCCATGGTCAAGGCCTCACGGGTCACACTTCTGGGAATGGAAAAGGCTGACGCCGGACTGGTAACGGTGTTGGTAGAGGGCGAAACGGCAGCCGTGCAGTCGTCCGTCGATGCCGGGCGGGCCGCCGCGGAGAGAATAGGTGCCGTTGTCTCCACGCACGTCATTCCCCGGCCAGCGGCAGAGATCCATCCCATATTGGAAGTGGATGCGCCGCAGGCACAGGACTCGACAGGTGCCGGCAAGGACCTGGAATCCATGACAGTGCGGGAGTTACGGTCTTTTGCTCGCGGACAGGAGGGTCTTTCCATCCAGGGCCGTGAGATTGCCCGTGCCAATCGGCAACAGTTGCTCGATGCGCTGCGTAGCAGGTAGTCCTGCTGCGGAGCCTCCCGGCAGCCCTGCGGACATCCTGCCGTCATGAGCCAGCCCATCATCACCCGAATTCAGAACCTGTTTTCCCCTGTTCCGTCTCGTCGGAGCGAGGAGGATCCTCAGGAGCGTAAGGGCGCCGTCATCACCCTGTGTATCCTTGCAGCGTGCGTGTTGTGGTTCGCCTTCAGTATGCAGGAAGAGTATATCCAGGTTCTCGAGTTCCCCACGAGAGTCGTCAATCTTCCCTCGGATCAGGCGCTGGCTGTTGTGCCGCCTAGCCAGGTCCGCATCCAGCTGGAGGGAGAGGGCATCCAGATTCTCCGGCTCTACTACAATCCGCCCACAGTGCCCATCGATATAACGGGACCGCAGGTTGATCTGGCTTTGACAGCTCCCGAGATCATCAAGAATGTCTCCATCCAGACCATAACGCCCCGATTGCTGACACTGGATGTCGAGGATCGGATTGTCCGGAGGGTCCCGGTCGAGCCGCGCGTGGACATGGCTTTTGAACCAGGGTACAGGATGATAGGACGGGTAACGGCCACGCCCGACTCCGTATCCATCTCCGGCGCGCGATCCATTGTTGAATCCGTGGAGGCTTGGCCTACCAAACAGCGCAATCTGGGGGCCATGCGGGATTCGCTCCATGCACCGGTTGCCCTGTCCGATTCGCTGGCGCCCCTTCTCATGATGGATATTTCGGAGGTTACCGTAAAAGCGGATATCCAAGCTTTCACGGAAGCCCGTCGTCTCGTCTCCGTGCGGGCGACCGGCTTGCCTGTGGGTGTGGCGGTCACCTTCGAGCCTGCCATGGTTGAGGTCGTTTATCAGGTCCCGGTGTCCCAGTACGACAGGGTCATGGAAGCCGAAAACTTCTACGCTTTCGTGCCCTATGCGGACATTCTCCGGGACACTCAGGGTCGGGTTTTTCCCATGCTCCACTTGCCCGACGGGCTGGAGGTCCGCGGCCCACGTTTCGAGCCCGAGAGCCTGCGATATTACGACGTTCGAGAAGATGACTGACCCGAGGAGGCCGTCATATTGGGCTGAGACACCTACCGGGATCGTGACAGTGGAGGGCGGACATTTCCATACCACGCACGCGGATGCCCGTGCTTTTGCGCCAGAGGTTTTGGACCGTTACGGCATGGATGCCCTTCTGGCCATGGCCACTGTCTGGTATCATCTCCCCACGGCCGTCGGTCTGATTACCTTGATCAGCCTGTTGCCGCTCATTTCCGTCTGGCATGCCCTATGGATGGCCTCAGCCACCTGGTTCTTCGCGGCCGTCGTGTCCCCATCAACCGTGTTCATCTCGCTGATCAAACCGGTTCGGTGGGCATCCCATCCTGTTCTTCAGGGTCTTCTATACGTGCTTCTGCTGAGCACCTCAGCGGTTCAAGATGACTTCCCGGTTGTCATGGCCGGATTATCCGGATTCATCATCTTTCGGTGGCAGCTTCCTGAAAGGCTCTTCTCGGGCGTCGTTGCCTTCCTTCGCCGGCCGTTGTCCTCCCTGCCGGCACAGGATGCGATTCTCAGGAATCTCATGGTCAGGGCGGCACTCAAGCATGGCTACGCCGTTGGTGGAACGGATGTAATGCAGCGCCGCATCCTTGAGATCATGAACCACGGACGGAAACCGCGTACGTAATCCCCAGCGCCATCCAGGTCCCCTCGCCCCATAGTGTACACGTTGCCTCCTCTGGCAGCGAAGTTCGGCAGCGGCTTACGACCGCCGTGCAGCGGCACCTGAGGGACGCCGAGCCGGGAGAGGAACGTCTCATTCGTGTCGAAATTCCGGTGGCCGCCACGGACGTCTTCCGCTGGCTGGCTTCGCAAGAGGGTCCAGGCAAGATGTACTGGCGAGGTCGTCATGCCGATGAGCGGATTGCCTCCTGCGGTGTCGCGCGCATGATTTCGGGTGATTCCCGCCCTGAGTTCAGCGAGATAGGGAAAGAAATCGAGACGTTTCTCTCGCGCCCGGGTGCCGACGTTCGCCTTTATGGCGGTCTTCGCTTTGATCTGGATCGTGTGCCTGAGGAGGCGTGGTTTGGATTTCCGGCGTGGCAGTTTGTCCTGCCCCGATTCGAGCTCTTCCAGCGCAGGGGCAAAACCAGTTTCTGTTGCAATCTGGTGCTGCCAGAGGATCTGGATCTTCAGGACGTTATTTCCGAACAGATTTCGGCGCTACCCTTCGATGACCCCGTTTCCTGGGAACCCATGTCGGTTCCCAATGCCCGAACAGACCATCCGGGTTTCGAGGGCTGGAAGGGGCAGGTCTCATGGGCACTTGATGCCTTCGAGCGGGACGTGCTTCAGAAGGTGGTTTTGGCACGTCGGGTGGATTTCAATTTCTCCAGGGTACCCGAAGCGGTAGCCCTGCTCCGGGTATTGCAGGATGCCACGCCCAGCTGCTTTCATTTTCTCTTTGATTCTGGTGAGGGGGTTTTTCTGGGTGCTACCCCCGAGCGACTTTTTTTCCGCCGAGGGCGGGAAGTGTTTTCGGAAGCTGTGGCGGGTACCCGTCCGCGGGGAGCTACGTCGGATTCAGATGAGGCCTACCGGACCAGCCTCCTGGCCAGTGAAAAGGATCAACGGGAGCATGCATACGTTCGGGACGCCATCCGCCGGACACTCCGATCGGTTTGCGATGACGTGAATGTGGACGAGGTAGCTTCTGAAATGAAACTGGCCGCTGGTCGCCACCTCGTTTCCCGTATTTCCGGGACACTTCAGCCAGGCATCACGGATTTTGATCTTCTGGAGCAACTGCATCCCACACCAGCTGTTGGCGGAGCGCCTGGACCCATTGCACGGGAAGTGATTGCCACCTTGGAGGGGTTCGATCGTGGCTGGTATGCCGGCCCAATCGGATGGGTCGGTCGGGACTCGGCTGAATTTGCAGTGGCCCTCCGATGCGGGGTTCTTCGAGGCGATGCGCTCTCACTGTTCTCTGGTGCGGGGCTGGTGGAAGGGTCCGATCCCGGAGATGAGTGGCTGGAGATCGAGCAAAAAATCACCGACTTCACGCGCATATTGGGTCTTGCCGTCAATGACCGCACATAACAATCTGCGGTGGGCCTCCCTGCTGGTCGAGGAGTGCGTCCGACAGGGCGTCACGACCTTTTATGCAGCGCCCGGGTCCCGATCGACGCCGCTGGTCATGGCGGCTGCCCGTCATCCCTCGGTGCGGCTCTTCATGCATGTGGACGAACGTGCTACGGCCTTCTCTGCCCTTGGATATGCCAGGGCAACCGGCCGGCCGGCGGCCTGGATCACGACGTCTGGAACGGCTCTGGCCAACGGATTTCCGGCCATTGTCGAGGCCTCCCTGGAGGCAGTGCCGATGCTGCTCCTCACGGCCGATCGCCCACCCGAACTCCGGGACACGGATGCCAACCAGACCATCCGGCAGGACCATCTGTTTGGATCCCACGTGCGCTGGTTTCTGGATATTCCCACGCCTTCCGACGATATCCCACCCGGGTGGCTGCTTTCAACGGTGGATGAGGCCGTATGGCGTGCTCGAACCGGCCCGGTGCATCTGAATTGCATGTACCGCAAACCGCTGGTTCCGGAACCGGCGGATGTGCCACCACGTCACGATTGGTGGATGGGTGAGGACGTGTTGAGCGATGATGCCTCCTGGAATCGTTGGGTCTCCGGCTCGCAGCCGTTCTGTCGCTCCCTGCAGTCGCTTTCCTGCGACGATGCCGCGCTAGAGGCCATAGCCGATCGGATCATGGCTGCCTCCCGTCCATGTGCCGTTTTTGGTCGGCTGCGCGGAGAGGCGCAGGAGATCCGTGAGGCCGCGTGCGCTTTCCTGACGCGGTACGGAGCTGTTGGCGTAGCCGATATCGGTTCGCAACTTCGATTGGGTATGGGAGATGATCTGTTGCTCCCATCCATGGACGCACTCCTGTATGGAGACGCGCAGGGTCATCTGGAGCCGGATCTGATCCTGCACTTCGGCGCTACGCCCGTCAGTCGTCGGCTGCAGGAATGGGCTCCGGGAGCCGAGCGCATTGTGGTGGATCATCGTCTGCAGCGTATTGATCCGCAGCACCGCGGCGGGTGGCGCCTCGAGTGGGATGCGGTTGCCGTCCTGAAGGATCTGGCAGCGCACTCCAACGGACATCCTGGCTCAGATGGCTCCCCATGGCTTTCGTCGTGGAATCCTGTCCGTCAAGCCGTGAAGGCATGGCTCGAAGAGGACCTGGGTGAAACACTCACGGAGCAGCGTACGGCCTTCGAACTGACGCGTCGCATTCCCGCAACATGCGCTTTCGTTGTGGCTTCGTCCAATTCGGTGCGGCACGCGGATCAATTTGCGGCCATGGATGGCCATGCCGTACCCGTCAGCGCCAATCGGGGTGCCAGTGGTATCGACGGCACGCTGGCTACGGCGGCTGGATTTGCCGATGGCAGCGGGCGTCGCCCGGTTGTCCTCATCGGCGACCTGGCCCTCCAGCACGATCTGACCTCGTTGGCACTGTGTGCCGATCGGGCCGGTGTCGTAGTCGTCATCAACAACGATGGTGGAGGGATCTTCTCATATCTGCCCATTCGCGACCACACCGACCTTTTTGAGCCGTGGTTCGGCACGCCCCACGGCCAGCATTTTGCCGCTGCTGCCCGTCAGTTTTCCATGGGGTATGAGCAACCGGGAACCCTCCAGGAGTTCAGGTCGGCCTTGGACAGAGCCTTCGAAGGAGAGACCCCTGTGTTGATCGAAGTCACTACGGATCGGTCAGCGAATCTGACAGAGCAGCGCCGGTTGCTGCATGCGCTTCACATGCGCACGCACCGGGACGCTTGACCCACACGGAGGCTGCATCATGAAAGTTCGCCTGTCCGATGCCATGGTCCGCTTCCGTCTGGAAAAGAAGGAAGTCCAAGCCCTGGCGGCCGGGAAAGCCATCGCCTTGTCCTTGTCGCTCGAACCGGCCCTGATGACCGTGCGGCTTGAGCCCATCGTTGAGGCGGAGGCATCAGCCGTCAGCCAGAATGGCTTGTGCGTAGGCATACCGTTGCATTGGTTGCGCGGATGGCCTGATTCCGAGGTCGTCGGATTTGATTTCGAGGTGCCAGCCACGGCTGACCATACCGGGAGGCCCACGCTTCGAATCCTGGTGGAGAAGGATTTCCCCTGCGCCCATGACGGGGAGGGCCCCCCGAAGCCGGTTCGTATGCCATGAGCCGTCTGCCACTTGTTGCCCTGCATGGCTTCATGGGGTCGCCGAGTACCTTCAAGGGCCTGGATACCATGCTTGATCAGCCCGTCGTTGCCCTTCCGCTTCCTGAGCCGAAGGAATGTGCCATTGGCCTCTCCTCGTGTCATGATGAGATAGCAGCTCAGCTGCTTCAGACCCTCGGTGCCATGGGCGTATCCCGGTTTCATCTCCTTGGATATTCGCTTGGTGGCAGGATTGCCATGCACATGGCGCGTTTACGTCCCGCCTCTGTTGATCGCTTGATCCTGGAATCCGCGCACCCGGGTCTGCGCAGTGCCGATGAACGCCAGGCCCGATGTGTTCATGATGCGGCTTGGGCAGAACGGATTCGAGGGGAATGGCCTGCCATCTTGCACTCCTGGTACGATCAGCCTGTATTTGGGTCACTTCCTGATGCCCTCCGCCAAGAGCTCATCATGCAAAAAACGGGGCGGGATCCGGAAACGATGGCCCGCATGCTGGAATGTCTGAGCCTTGGACGGCAGTGCTCATTCTGGGAATACCTCTCCCGTGCTTCGCACCCGATTTTATTTGTTTCGGGTGAAATGGACGAGCGCTATCGGACGATTGGGGAACGGCTCGCCGCACAGTCCGGTCCAACAGTCCATGAGAGCGTGTCGGGCGCGGGGCACATCGTTCACCGGGAGCAACCCGAGGCGTATCTTGCCGTCCTGCAGTCCTTTCTGACGCAGTAAACCTGTCTTTGCCTGGAATCATCACCCCAAGGGAATGCAAGCTATCAAACCGGCTGCCGACTGGCAGAGCGCTGGCGACTTCACCGACATCCGCTTCGAAAAGGCCGAGGGCATGGCCAAGATCACGATCAATCGCCCGGAGGTCCGCAACGCCTTTCGTCCACTGACGGTCACGGAAATGCGCCAAGCCCTCCAGGAAGCGCGTGATGATCACGAGATCGGGGTCATCATTCTGACGGGCGAAGGACCGCTTGCCTTCTGCTCGGGTGGTGACCAGAGTATTCGAGGCGATGCTGGCTACAAGGAGCAGGGTAGTGGCGTCATGCGGCTCAATGTGCTGGATTTTCAACGCGAGATCCGCACGTGTCCCAAGCCGGTCATCGCCATGGTGGCCGGGTGGGCAGTCGGCGGTGGGCATGTGCTGCATGTCATGTGCGATTTGACGATTGCCGCCGAAAACGCTCGCTTCATGCAGACCGGACCCAAGGTTGGCTCGTTCGACGGGGGCTACGGCGCCTCGTACCTGGCTCGTATCGTGGGTCAGAAAAAAGCCCGTGAGATCTGGTATCTGTGCCGCCCCTACGATGCGGAGGCAGCTGAGAAAATGGGCTTGGTGAACACGGTTGTGCCGCTTGAGCGTCTGGAAGAGGAAACAGTCCAGTGGTGCCGGGAAATACTGGCCAATTCCCAGATGGCCATCCGGTGTCTGAAAGCAGGACTCAACGCAGATTGTGACGGGCAGGCGGGCCTTCAGGAGCTGGCCGGCAACGCAACCCTACTCTTCTACATGTCCGAGGAAGGACAGGAGGGGCGCAACGCATTCAACGAAAAGCGTAAACCGGACTTCTCGAAATTCCCGTACCGCCCTTGACGTGGCAGATATGCTCGCCATATGGGTAGAAGCGGCCCGCCCCAAGACGTTGTGGGCGGCTGTGAGTCCTGTCCTGCTTGGTATTGGTATCGCTGTTGGAAGTGGGTGGTTCCACCCACTTTCGGCAACACTGGCGTTGGTTGGGGCGCTCCTGATCCAGGTGGCCACCAACTTCCACAATGACGTAGCTGACCATGAGAAAGGCGCCGATCGCGAGGACCGTTTGGGTCCGAGGCGCATGGTGTCCGAGGGGCTGATAACGGCCGCCGCCATGCGCAGGGCCACGGCTGTCACGTTTGCCCTGGCCGTGCTCAGCGGCGTGTATCTCATGCTCCGCGGAGGGCTGCCGATCGTAGCTATCGGTGTGGCCTCTATCATATTCGGACTGGCCTACACGGGGGGGCGCTATTCCTTGGCCTATCTGGGTATTGCCGACCTCTTCGTTTTCATCTTCTTCGGTCCCGTGGCCGTTGCCGGTACGGTCTTCGTCCAAACGCTGGCATGGCCATCCTGGGTATGGCTGGCCGGCGTGGCACCCGGACTGCTGTGCGTCAATATCCTGTTGGTCAACAATTTGCGGGATCGCCTACAGGACATTGAATCGGGCAAGCGCACGCTCATTGTGCGTTTCGGCCGGCGCTTTGGTCTGCATCTATATGCCGTCAACATCGTTGTCGCTGCGCTGGTGCCCGTTTTGCTTTGGTGGTGGTTCGAAGCGCCAGCAGGGGTGCTTCTCTCGGGGGTGGCCATCGTGCCAGCCATCAAGATCCTGCAAGCAATGTGTGGCATCGAGGAGCATGAGGGCGCACAATTGAACCCCCAACTCGGAGCCACCGCGCGCATTTTGCTCATGCATTCAGTGCTCTTTGCACTGGGGTGGGCAGCGGGTCCCCTGCTGTCATCCCTGTCGGGCTGAGCCTCATCTTCCAGCACAGGAGCAAGGCGTCCATGATGGCGAAAACACCGGAAGGCATGACATACCGGGCTTTTCTTGTCACGTTGCCCCTTCACCGACCCATCCCGGTCGGCGGCGTATCGTGGACCGAACGCCCTGTCGTACTGATCCGCGCAGAGGATTCGGAGGGTCGCACTGCCTGGGGGGAGGCAGCCCCCCTGGACGGGTATGGAAGCGATACTCTTGCCGACGTGCTGGATGCACTCTCTCAGCCGGAGTGGACCCGTACGAACGAGCTTCCCTCGCTGGTTTGTGCCCTGGAGACGGCGCACATGGGTCTTGCGGCCTGCCGTGGGAAGGGCGTCTTCGGGCTGCCACAGGATGAACCAGCCCTGACGAATCTGACGCCGGCGGCGCTCGGAGCGGACGGTAGTCTAGAGGGGGCGACCCACGTCAAGATCAAGGTAGGACGGGGGGGAAGTCAGGTGGACACGGATATTGAACGGATCAGGATCCTGTCTGCCCGTTATCCCGACCTGCAGATCCGGCTCGATGGGAACGGACTCTTGACACGCGATGACGCCCTGAGGCTGATCGAAGGGCTGGAGGGGCTGTACAACCGGATCGACTTTTTTGAAGAGCCATGGCGTGGCGGCTTCGATCAAGATATCCGTGGGGTTCTGCCTGTCCCCGTTGCCATCGATGAAAGCCTCGCCGAAGATAATTGGCAGTGCGCGGACGTGTGTATCCTGAAACCTTCGTTGATGGGCAGTCCCGCTGCAACCATGGCCTTGGCACGTCGTGTGCAGGCGGCCGGGCGCCGTGTCACGGTATCATCGGCCTTCGAATCACAGGTCGGAATGATCATGGTGACTCGCCTTGCTGCGCTCATCGGAGACACGGCGCCCGGCCTCGGTACCTATGCCTACATGGCCGATGATTGGGGGCGACGCGCGCCATGGTGGGATGAGACATCGGTGTCGATCGAGCGTCTGCCCGCCATACCCCGGTCCGCGGTAGTGCCCGGACCATCGCCCATGGCGCGCCGCCGCTTCGCATCCGGATTAAAGGTGGAAGAGGTGTCCCGATGAATGCGATGCACCGTCATTCGGCCAGCCAAGACGCACCGCTCTGCCCCTGGGCCCAATCGGCCCATCATGTTCCGGATCGACCTGCCCTTGTGGACCCCGCCGGCCATGTGATATCCTGGGCTGCCCTGGATGCTGCCATCGAGGCAACGCGGTTACGGCTGGAAAGCATCCAGGAAAGCAACCTGGCTCTGGTCGTTACCAATTCCCGGGAGGATGTCATCCTCTTGGTGGCCGCGCTCCGAAACGGTTTTGATGTAGCGCTTTTCGGCGCTCGATTGCCTCAAGCCGTTGTTGCATCCGAGGCTGCCGCGCTGGGGGCCAGGCTCATCGACCCATCGTGGGCGCAGGACGCAACGGCCGTCCACCGAAGGCAAGCCACCGGGACGCCCCAACGGCTTTCAGGGCAGACGTTGATCCGCACATCAGGCACCACGGGTCAGGCACGCTGGATTCGCCATGATGCCCTTGCGCACCACGACAGCGCCTTCCGCTCGACCAAGCGTCTCGGCCTGACCGAGCAGCATGCGTGGGGATGGTGTCTGCCCATGCATCATGTGGGCGGCTTGTCCATTCTGTGGCGCTGTGCGCTTGTTGGTGCCAGTGTCCTGTGCCCGCCTGCGCACACTTCGCTCCCGGAATGGATCCTTTCGGGGGCGGCAGCCCGCACTCCGACGCATCTGTCCGTGGTGCCAACGCAGCTCGGGGATCTTGTGGCAGCGGGTCCTCCGCCTGTCAATCGACTTCGGTCCGTCATCGTCGGTGGAGCGCATGTGTCCCCTTCGCTCCTTTCAGAAGCCGTCACACGTGGCTGGCCTGTGCGCACGACCTACGGCATGACAGAAACAGCCTCCATGGTGACGCTCTCTGATGTCTGGACCGACGTACCGGGGTCTCATGTCCATGCAGGGACTCCCTTCGATGGGGTGGAGATCTGTGAGCGTGAGGGCAGCATCTGCATTCGCACGTCCACCCTCGGCATCGGGCTCTCCGGTCCTGAGGGTTGGTATGTCACGACCGATACCGGCTTTACCGATGCCGATGGCCGTTGGGTCATCTCGGGCCGTACCGATCGGGTCATCATATCAGGCGGTGAGAACCTGGATCCTGACCGCATTGAGCACGCCATCCGATCCTTGGAAGGCGTTACGGCATGCATGGTCGTTGCAGTTCCGAGCACGCGCTACGGGCAGCGTCCCGTAGCGTTCATTTCAGGGTTGGATCCGCTACCCACTCCCGAACGGATGGCCGATCTTCTCGGAGATGTCTTGATGTCGTTTGAGATACCTGACGCATTCCATTTCATGCCGGCCTTGGAGCTAGGACAGGCAAAATGGTCACGCGCAGAACTGGAAGTTCTGGCCCACTCCCTGCACAGGGACTGATGCGCGCGTTCCCATCGACGAAAAAATGGACAACAACGTCTGATACTGCGCTGCCCCGTCCCGGGTCGGGGGACAAACCGTCCGCCCACGTGTAGATCCGGCATGCACTTATTCCGGCAGACATACGGACAGGGACCGCCCCTTCTCATCCTTCACGGGCTCTTTGGAGCTTCGGGAAATTGGACTACGTTGGCGCGAAACGTCTACGCGGAGCACTTCCGCACCGTAGCCGTCGACCTCAGAAACCACGGTCGCAGTCCTCATGACGAGTCCTTCTCCTACGCGGATATGACGCGTGACATCCTGGATACGATGGCGGATGAGGGCATCCCAAAGGCCCATGTGCTGGGGCACTCCATGGGTGGAAAGCTGGCAATGCATCTGGCGTTGGAGCATCCCGACAGGGTTGATCGACTGATCGTAGCAGACATCGGCCCACAGGAGTATCCCCGCCGGCATGATGCCCTATTTGATGCCATGGAATCCCTTCATCCCGAGCGATATGGATCCCGCAGGGCGATCGACGAAGTTCTGTCCCGGGGCATACCCTCAGCCCCTGTGCGACAGTTCCTGATGAAGAACCTGGAGCGGGAAGGAGAGGCCTATCGATGGAGCATCAACCTGCCAGCCATCCGGCACGGGTATCCTGGTATCATCGGCTCTGTCGACAGCTGGGATACCTTTGACGGCAATGTGCTTTTCGTCCGGGGTGGCAAGAGTGACTATCTTTCCGAGGGCGATTTACCACGGATTCGGGCTCTGTTTCCTTTTGCGGACATGGTCAGCCTGAAGAACGCTGGTCACTGGCTTCATGCCGATCAGCCGAATGCCTTCGCCCGTATCACGCTCGATTTTCTGCTTCAAGGCCGATGAACGCTCCTGCTTCCGATCTTCATGCCGCGCTGGCTGGGCGCATCCTTGTACTGGATGGTGCCATGGGTACCCTCATCCAGCGGGCTGGACCCGAGGAGGAGGATTTCAGGGGCACACAGTTCATCGATCATGAGAAGCCGCTCAAGGGCAACAACGATCTGCTCTCGATTACCCGTCCCGATCTGATCCGCTCCATCCACGAGCAGTATCTCGAGGCCGGGTCGGATATCATCGAGACCAACACGTTTTCAGCCACCCGGATTGCGCAAGCGGATTACGGTCTGGAAGATCAGGCCTACGCCATAAACGTGGCCGCTGCGCGGGTAGCCCGGGAGGCTGCGGATGCCTACAACAAGAAAACGCCCGACAAGCCCCGGTTCGTGGCCGGAGCCCTTGGCCCTACGAATGTGTCCCTGAACATGTCTCCGGACGTCAACGACCCGGGATACCGGGCAGTGACGTTCGAGCAGCTGGCCACCGCCTACGCGGAGCAGATCAGGGGATTGATGGACGGCGGCGTGGATATCCTGCTTGTCGAAACCATATTCGACACGTTGAATGCGAAGGCGGCCATCTTCGCGCTGTATGAGGTGTTCGAAGAGCGGGGTGAGTCCCTCCCGGTCATGATCTCGGGGACAATCGTGGACCAGAGCGGACGGACGCTGTCCGGACAGACCACGGAAGCCTTCTGGATATCGGTGGCGCATGCACCTAACCTGCTGTCCGTCGGACTCAACTGCGCGCTGGGATCGCCGCAGATGCGTCCCTACATCGAGACGCTCTCCGATAGTGCGCCTGTGCGGACCAGCCTCTACCCGAATGCCGGCCTGCCCAACGAATTTGGTGGCTACGACGAGACGCCGGCCTTCATGGCCGAGCAGGTGGCTGCCTACGCCCAAGACGGCTTCCTGAACATCGTGGGTGGCTGCTGTGGTACCACACCGGATCACATCCGGGCCATGGCAGAGGCCGTCAAGGGCCATGCGCCCAGGCCTATGCCAACCCCTGAGCGCACGCTACGCACGTCCGGGCTGGAGCCGTTCGTGTTCCGAAAGGATCTGAATTTCGTCAATATCGGCGAGCGTACGAACGTGACGGGGTCCAGGAAATTTGCCCGGCTCATCAAGGAAGAGAATTACGACGAAGCCATTTCGGTGGCCCTTCAGCAGGTCGAAAACGGTGCGCAGCTCATTGATGTGAACATGGACGAGGGGCTGCTCGATTCGGTCGACGCCATGACCCGGTTCCTGAATCTGATTGCGGCCGAACCGGATATTGCCCGCGTTCCCGTTGTGGTGGATTCGTCCCGCTGGGAGGTGATCGAGGCAGGTCTTCGGTGCATCCAGGGCAAATCCATCGTCAATTCGATCAGTTTGAAGGAGGGCGAAGACAGCTTCAGGGAGCAGGCCCATCGTGCCCGTCGGTACGGAGCGGCTGTCATCGTCATGGCATTCGACGAAGACGGACAGGCGGAAACCCTCGAGCGGCGAATCGACATCTGCCAGCGGGCCTATACGATCCTCACGGAGGAGGTTGGTTTACCGGCTGAGGATATCATCTTCGACCCGAACGTTTTTGCCGTGGCAACCGGTATTGCCGAACACAACCGCTATGCCATCGATTTCATTGAAGCCACCAAGTGGATCAAGGAGAATCTGCCGGGGGCCCGCGTCTCCGGCGGTGTTTCCAATCTCTCCTTCTCATTCCGGGGTAATGATCGGGTCCGCGAGGCCATGCACACGATTTTCCTGTTCCACGCCATCAAGGCGGGGATGGACATGGGGATCGTGAACGCGGGCCAGATCGAAGTCCTGGATGAGATACCGGCCGATCTGAAGGAAGCCGTCGAGGATGTCCTGTTTGACCGTCGCCCCGATGCCACCGAGCGACTGGTGGACTTGGCTGAGCGTGTCGTGCAGAAAGAATCCGGGGGATCAGTGAAAGATGACGCGTGGCGGGAAGGCAGTGTCGAGGAGCGCCTCAAGCACGCGTTGGTCAAGGGTATTGTCGATCATATCGATGCCGATACCGAGGAGGCGCGGCAGCAGTACGGACGCGCCATCGAGGTCATCGAAGGCCCCCTTATGGCCGGTATGAATCACGTAGGGGATCTTTTCGGTGCCGGCAAGATGTTCTTGCCTCAAGTCGTCAAGAGCGCCCGGGTCATGAAGAAGGCGGTAGCCTGGCTGATCCCGTATATCGAGCAGGAGAAGGCAGACGCCAACGAAACCGATCGGCCTGCAAGAGTCCTGCTGGCCACGGTCAAGGGTGATGTGCATGATATCGGCAAGAACATTGTCGGCGTCGTGCTCGGTTGCAACAACTACGATATCGTGGATCTGGGTGTCATGGTTCCGGCCGACAAGATCCTCGATGCAGCGCAGGAGCACGACGCCGATATCATCGGGTTGAGCGGTCTGATCACGCCATCCCTCGACGAAATGGTTCATGTGGCCTCGGAAATGGAGCGTCGCGGGATGAAGCAACCGCTCCTCATCGGGGGTGCCACCACGTCCGAGATGCACACGGCTGTCAAGATTGAGCCTGCTCGTAGCGGACCGGTTGTGCATGTGCTTGATGCCTCGCGCAGTGTGACTGTTGCCGGACAGCTCTTGACACAGGGCCAGAGGGATGCCTTCGTTCAGCGCACGCGTGAACTGTACGCCATGCTGCGCGAGCGGCATGCGGGAAGGAAGGGCAAGGTAGACTTTCTGACTCTGGAGGAGGCCCGTGAGAATGCCTTGTCCCTGGAGTTTTCGCCTGAAACCGATCCACTGCCGGCGCGCAAGGGCACATGGGTCATTGACGATGTGACCGTCTCCGATCTTCGATCCTACATCGATTGGACCCCCTTTTTCCAGGCATGGGAGCTGCGGGGTAAATACCCGGCCATCCTGGATCACCCCGAGAAAGGCGAACACGCCCGCAGGCTGCTGGCAGATGCCGAGGCCCTCCTGGATGAACTGGAGGCGTCGGATGCCTTGCAGCCACGCGGCCTTGTCGCCTTGTATGAGGCCGAGCGCCGAGGGGACGATATTGCTGTTGCGCATGAGAGCCGTCCTTTCATGCTACACACGCTCCGTCAGCAGACGCGCAAGACGCCGGGTCTTCCAAACAGGGCCATGGCTGACTTTGTTGCTCCGTCCGATGCGGAGATTCAAAGTCACATCGGCGTATTTGCCGTGACAACCGGCCACGGCCTGAAACCGTTGGTGGAAGCCGCGGAAGCTGACCACGATGACTACCGCTCCATTCTGCTTAAAGCCATTGCGGACCGGTTGGCTGAGGCCTTTGCCGAGAGGGTGCACGAGCAGGTGCGCCGTACCTACTGGGGCTTTGAGCGGGGAGAAGCGTACTCCGGCGACGAGTTGATAGCCGAGGCCTACCAGGGAATCCGTCCGGCACCAGGGTATCCAGCCCAGCCGGATCACACCGAAAAAGAGACCCTTTGGGACGTTCTGGATATCGAGGCCCTCACGGGAATATCCTTGACCGAACACCTGGCCATGATGCCGGCTGCCTCGGTCTGTGGACTCATCTTCAGTCATCCGGAGGCAGCCTATTTCAATGTGGGAGAGCTGGCGGCGGACCAGGTGGCAGACTATGCCCAGCGCAAGGGCCGGTCCCTTCAGGACATGGAGCGATGGCTGCAATCGCGACTCGGGTACGACCCCGGAAGCTGATGCGTCTCTGAGTGGTCGACAAGGATCTTTTCCATTCTTCGCCTGGATCAGTCGAAGGAATGCCGCGGGCTTCCTATCTTCCGCTATCCCAATGAAAGGTACCATCAGCTCCCAAACCCATGGAATCCATCCTCGGACTGCGGACGACCCGCGTTTCCACCATCGACGACCTGCGTAGCGGTTCGGCGTCCGTCGGTATTCAGGTTGCAGGTATTGTAGGTTTTGCCCTGCTCACGGCGCTCGGTGCCCAGTTCCGTTTGTACCTGTGGGAGGTACCTTTCACCCTGCAGACCTTCGCCGTATATGGCAGTGGGTTGTATCTGGGATGGCGAAATGGCTTGCTGGCCCAGGGCCTCTATCTGCTTCTTGGCCTCTTTCTTCCCGTCTACGCTGGAGACACCTTCGGTCCAGCCTACCTGTTCGGGGCTGTCTCAGCTGGATACCTGTTGGCCTACCCGCTGGCAGCTGCCCTGGTTGGTTGGGTCTCCAGTCGATTCAACGGCTTGACGGGCAGTGTGCTGTCCATGTTGGCGGGTTCGCTCGTCCTGTTCAGTCTTGGCGTTTCCTGGCTCCACTACGCAGCCGACCATGTGACCTGGTTCGAGTCCATTGACAAAGGATGGCTCCGATTTGCTCCGGTGGACCTTGCCAAGATCCTTGCCATCGCCCTGCTCTACCAAGGCAGCCGCTCCCTTTTCGGCACGAAAGACTGAACCCAAGCGCAGATCGGATCGTCCAGCCGGCCTGAGGCGATGCTTCCGCTTACGCGTGTTGCGCCTCTGTCCATGCTCAGACCCATCAAGCGGCTCGGTCAGAATTTCCTTCAGGATCCCAATACGATCCGGCGCATCGTTGATGCGCTCGATGCGGGGCCGGATGATGCCGTTGTAGAGATCGGTCCAGGTGCTGGCGCTTTAACCTCCATCTTGTCAGAGCAGTATACGCGGTTCGCGGCCATCGAAATTGATGACAGGGCGGCCGATCTGCTGGAGAAAGAGCTGCCCGGTACCCGCATCATCCGGGAGGACATCCTGGAAACCGACTGGGCCGGCCTCGCTGCATCCATGCAGGCCGAACGCCTGCACGTCATCGGGAATCTGCCCTATTACATTACTTCCCAGATCATTTTCTCCTTGCTGGATGCGGCTCCTCTGATCGAGGAAGCGGTCATCATGATGCAATACGAGGTGGCCGAACGCCTCGTTGCCGAGCCCCGTACGAAGACCTACGGTATCCTGTCCGTCGTGGTGCAATTGGCCGGTTCCGTAGAAATCCTTTTTCCGGTTTCCAGGAATGTTTTCTATCCAAAGCCGGATGTGCGAAGTGCGATGGTCAAACTGCGCCTTCCGAAGAGTCGGCCCATCGTTTCGGATCCACACTTTCTGCGAACCCTCGTCCGGACTGCCTTCAATCAGCGTCGAAAGACCCTGCGCAATAGCCTGTCCCGCCTGCTGACCGAGGAGATGCCCCCGCTGCCGGAGGATATGTCCGGCCGTCGTGCTGAGGAGCTCTCTCCGCACGACTTTGTCACCCTCGCAGACTATCTTCTCGGGTCGCGTATCTGAGGACGCTGGTAGTGGATCCGTGGGGATCGGCTGCCAGCCGGTGTCTGTGTGGCTGCTCCCCGAGTCGCCCCGGATCTGCCGATCTGTCCATCCCACCCGCTTGCTTCCATGGAACCCACCCTTCCTGATACATCCCTGGACACCTCCCGCCCCGGCGGTGTTCTGGACATGGATTCTGCGCTGATTGCGGATATTTCGACGCTCATCGCATCCGGTCAGCGCGGCATGGTCCTGAATATCCTGGCAGATCTGCATCCGGCCGACTTGGCCAGTGTAGTGTCGCATATCGATCAGGATCTTGCTGAGCAGGTTCTGGACTGGCTACCTGTCGAGACGGCAGCTGAGGTGCTCGCAGAGCTTGATGACGATTACCGTGCGGAATTGGCTGATGCCATTCCGAACGAGCGTCTGACAGCCATGATCGACGAGCTGGATACGGATGATGCGGCGGACGTACTGGCCGATTTGCCACACGATCTGGCGCATCGCATCCTGCCCGAGCTGGAAGATGCCGAGGACGTCAAGGAGCTCCTGGCCTACGAAGAGGATTCGGCGGGCGGGCTC
The DNA here is from genome assembly GCA_017859335.1 of Rhodothermales bacterium. GTDB lineage: Bacteria > Bacteroidota > Rhodothermia > Rhodothermales > UBA10348 > JAAZVD01. The sequence goes on from JAFMNH010000036.1 coordinate 20,160, forward strand.
ATGGCAACCGAATTTGTGGCCGTTCTACATGACCATACGGTGGCGCAGGCCACGGAGGTGGTTCGTTCACAGGCGGAATCCATTCGGGAAATCTTCGCCCTCTTTGTTGTCGATGAAGGGGACCGGCTCGTGGGTCTGGTTACCATGAAAAACCTGCTTCTCTCGCCGGCGGAGACGTCTGTCTCGACCATCATGAAGCGGGATATCGTAACTGTGCCCACCCACATGGACCAGGAAGATGTAGCTCGGCTCATGGAACGGTATGACCTGGTTACGTTACCGGTTGTGGACGCTCACGACCGGCTTGTCGGGCGCATCACCATTGATGACATCGTTGACGTCATCCGGGATGAGGCGGAGGAAGACATTCAGCGCATGTCCGGTGTGGCAGGTGGTGAGGAGGCCACAGACTCGGTCTGGCGAATTACGCGCGGTCGGTTGCCGTGGCTGCTGGCCGGGCTGGCTGGGGCCTCATTGGCTGCTCTCGTCATCCTTTCGTTCGAAGAGTCCCTGGCTGCGGCGTCCATTCTTGCCGGTTTCATTCCCATCGTGATGGCCACGGCAGGAAATGCAGGTATCCAGAGTTCGGCCATTGCCGTTCAGGGACTGGCCAGCGGAGACATCTGGGCCTCTGACATCAAGCGCCGACTCGGCAAGGAGCTCTCCGTCGCCATGCTCAATGGATTGGTTGCCTCCCTTGTTTTGGGAGCAGCTATCCTGCTGTTCGGAAGCCTTTTTACCGAACAGCTGGGCGGTAATCCCGTCAAACTGGCCTACACGGCCTCTCTGGCGTTGCACATTGTCATCGTGGTGGCCACGACCATCGGCGCCATGACACCGCTGCTCTTGGACAAGATGAACGTGGATCCAGCCATCGCAACAGGGCCGTTCATAACGACCAGCAACGACATTCTGGGTATCCTGGTTTTCTTCCTCCTGGCGGACTGGCTGTATTTGTAGGCCAGAGGCCCGGGATGCGGACCGGGTAATCCGGCATTCGACCGATGCCGGCGTTTCAGTTCCCTACAGCCGTTGTCTCAACAGGAATCTGATCAGCTGGATACTCCTGCAATCCGCTCGCATCGTTGTATTTCGAGGGGCATTTCACCAGGATATTCTCAGCCACGAAGTGATCCCCATCGGCATAGCCGTCAATGACCACCTTTTCAGCATCCTCAAAATTAGCCGGCTTGGGATTGCCGTAGCGTACCTGCCGAACATTCCCCACCTCGTCTTCCATCATGAAGGTGAAGACATTGCTTCCGGCGTCGTACCGGAACTGGTCTGCGTCCACCCACATCCCCACCACATGGGCTCGCGTTCCCGAAGCTTCCGCCTCCGGGAAGTTCATATAGCCCCCTACCTGCTGACCGAAATTGAGAAACAGCATCGAGGTGAAGGCAACGATAAGGACAAGGCCAACAATGGTTTTCGGTCGCATGGGAATCGTCGATACGTCAGAGTGAGTGTCGTCAGGAAACGGCTGTCACCCGTTGGGGCGGATCAAAGTCCGTCGTCGAATGAGGTACCCTGCTCCTCCATGATTCGTTCCACGGATGCCAGCCGTGCATCGTTTCTCAACAGCAGGATGACGATACCAATCCAGATGATGAGGACGACAGCCAATACCACGTAGAGTTTGTCGTGCGCGAGCATGACCTGTTCGAGGCCGCTCAGATCCTGCGTCGGAATGCTGGCTCCCGCCCATACGCTGTCATACGCGGTGGACGCGTCCTGGACTTCCTGGATCAATTCGGCCGGTTGCATCAGTTCAGAGGCTGTCATTACAGTTCGGGGTCGTGGGTAACGCGGTGTTTGATGAGGGCCGTACGCACACGCTGTGTGTAAAGGACCCAGAACATGCCGATGAAGCCGACAATAGCGGGGTAGAAGACCAAGCGCATGATCGGATGCGTGATTTCGCTGAAGGCAGGATTACCCTCGGCTCCGGGATGCAGGCTGTCCATCTGGCGAGGAATGACATAGAGCAGGAAGGGTGTCGTCGTAGCAGCAAACAGATTGTATACGGCTGCAATCCGGGCTCGCTTGTTGGGATCATCCAGCGCACCTCGCAGCACGAAATACGCACCGTAAATAAGCAGCTGCAAAGACACCATGGATTGACGCGGGTCGAAATTCCACCACACATCCGTGCCGACATACCACGTGAATTTCGACCACACAATGCCCGTGACCAGACCCAGGACGCCGAAGAAGGCACCCACACGGGCAGCTTGCAGCGCTCGGATATCACGCACGATGTCTCCGGAGCGGAGTACCTGGAACGAGTGGTAGGCGGACACGAAAACAGCCGCCATCATGGTAAACCACATCGGCACGTGGAAATACAGGTTGCGTGCCGTGTGCTCCAGGATGTTGATTTTGGGGATGTTGAGCAGGAAAGCCGCCAGCAGCACAAGGCTCAACCACACAAGGACGATGTTCCTGATCAGGGTGTATCGGCGCAGGTTGATCATGGTGTCAGGCGTTGATGGGGTGGCCGGGGTAGCAGCATGGTGGAGTTCAGCAGCTGGCACCGGTGGGGTGTTTTCCACGCCCATCGCTGAGGTACGTTTCCCAGTACTCATGATGCTTCGGATCAATCATGCCATACGTATTCGAACAACAGCACAGCGGCTGTTATCACGACGCCACTGAACAGGGCGATGGTCTGCAGGTCGCCCATGGCTCCGGAAACACCGAGGCCACCTGAAAGGGCAGCTCGGGAAGCGCGAACCACCGAAAGCAAGAGGGGAATGAGCAAGGGGAAAAGGAGGACGGGAAGCAGGGGACCCTTGTTGGAGGCTCGCGCGATGATGGCGGCCAGCAAGGTCGTTGCACCGGCCAATCCTACCGAGCCAAGGACAAGGGAAAACAATAGCAGAGCCCAGTTTTCGATGACCATGTTCAGCAAAAGCGCAAAAACCACCAAGGCCAGCG
>JAFMNH010000037.1 GCA_017859335.1 Rhodothermales bacterium
AGCCTGTGCAGCGCGTAGCTGCTGAGCGGCTGGGCCGCAAGGTCAAATACACCTACGAGACCAATCCGGGCGAGGTGTGGGAGGAGAACGAATTCTGGATCGAACTATCGGTCACGATGGACCCCGATGGCGAACTCGGTGTCAAGAAGCACTTCATGAGTCCCTACCGCGAAGGCGAGATCGTGACCGTGGACGAGTACTACCGCTGGATCTTCGAGAACAGCGTGCCCGGCCTTCCGGAAGCGGCGGCCGAAGAAGGGCTCACACCGATGGAGTACATGCGCAAGTATGCGGCCTTCGAGGTCACGAAGGATAACTACGTGCCCTATGAAAAGGCCGTCTCCAAGGAGGGCGCCAAGGTCGATGATCAGGGCCGCCTGGTCAAAGATGGAAGTGTCGTTGGTGTCATGATTGATGGGCAGCCCAAGGCCGGTTTCACCACGCCGAGCCGGAAAATGGAGTTCTTCTCGCCGACGCTTCGGGACTGGGGCTGGTCCGAGAAGGAGTACACGCTGCCCTGGACGCTCAAGAGCCACGTCCACCCGGACAACATTGATCGGGCCAAGGGTGAGATGCTGCTACTTCCCAACTTCCGGCTGCCGACTCTGATACACACCCGTTCGGCCAATGCCAAGTGGCTCTATGAACTGAGCCACAAGAACCCGGTCTGGATGCACCCCGAGGATGCGCGCCGCCTGGGAGTCGGAACGGGCGATCTGATCCGCGTCACCACCCGAATCGGGTATTTCGTGGACAAGATCTGGGTGACCGAGGGCATCAAGCCGGGCGTCATCGCCATGAGCCACCACCTCGGACGCTGGCGTCTGAAGGAGGACGAAGGGCTGAGCCGCGGCGCATCGAACCTGGTGGACATCGAGGAGACCGAGAACAGCGGTCGTCTGCGTGTGGTCCATGGCGCAGGAGCCTGGGAGTCTTTCGACCCGGACACGTCCCGCATCTGGTGGGAGGATGTCGGGGTGCACCAGAACCTGACGCATGCCGTGCAGCCGGACCCGGTCTCCGGACATCACTGCTGGCTGCAGAAAGCCTACAACGTTGAAAAGGCGCGGCCCGAAGACCGCCACGGCGACGTCTGGGTGGATACCGAGCAGTCCATGCAGAATTACCGTGAATGGGTGGCCCTCTCCCGCTCGGCCGTGGATCACTCGCCCGACGGATTGCGCCGGCCATGGTGGTTCAAGCGGCCACTCAAACCGGTAAAGGATGCATACAGCCTTCCCGAAAAGCCCTTTGGTCGATGAGCCGCCCCTGATCTCCCCTGCCAGTCAATGCAGGGTTTTCCCTACACCTCCATGTCCCATGGATCTTGAAATTGCCTCGTATCCTGCAGTAATCCGACCTGTGTCGTCATGACCATACACACGCACTACCAAGTCATCATTGTCGGGGGTGGAACGGCTGGCCTTACGGTTGCCGCCCAGCTCCATAAGAAAGACCGCTCGCTGGATATAGCCATCGTTGAGCCTTCCCAGGATCACTATTACCAGCCGGCGTGGACACTTGTAGGCGCGGGTACCTACGACATGGCGGCGACCAAAAAACGCACGGCGGACTACATACCCAAGGGTGTTACCTGGATCATGAATCGGGTGGATACGATCGAGGGAGGCGACAGCCGGGTGACGCTCGATACCGGTCAGTCGATGACGTACGACTATCTGGTGGTGGCTCCCGGCATTCAGATTGACTGGGACAAGATTACCGGTCTGTCCGAGGCGATTGGTCAGGGGGGCGTGTGCTCGAACTACGGTCACGACAAGGCTGAATACACGTGGGAGTGCGTCAAGCGCCTGAAGCCGGGTGACAAGGCCTTCTTTACGCAGCCTGATACGCCCATAAAGTGTGGTGGTGCGCCACAGAAGATCATGTGGCTTACCGCGGATTATCTGCGAGGCCGCGGTCTTCTTGACAAGGTGCATGTCGAAATGATGTCACCGGGAACGAAGCTCTTTGGCGTGGATGTCTTTCGCAAGGCGCTTGAAAAGGTCCAAGCGCGCTATGGAACGGCATGGAGTCATTACACCAAGCTGGTCGAGATTCGTGGCGAAAAGAACGAAGCCGTCTTTGATCTGATCGACAAGGAAACCGGCGAGGTCAGCGGTCAGCGTGTCGAACACTACGACATGATTCACGTTGTGCCGCCGCAGTCAGCCCCCGACTTCATCAAAAAGAGTGATGTAGCGGGTCCGGGAGGCTGGGTCGATGTAGACAAGAACACGCTGCAGCACAACCGCTTCAAGAACGTGTTCTCCCTCGGCGATGCAGCCGGCACGCCCAATGCCAAGACGGGTGCGGCAGTTCGCAAGCAGGCACCTGTTCTGGTTGCCAACCTGCTGCGCGTCATGAAGGAGGACAAGGTGACGGACGATAAGCGCTACCATGGCTATACGTCATGTCCGCTAACGACCGGCTATGGGGAAATGCTTCTGGCCGAGTTCGACTACGACAACAATCCTGACCCATCCCTTCCCATCGACACGACCAAGCCGCGCAAGTCGATGTGGATCCTCAAGAAATACATCCTGCCCTTCATGTATTGGCATGGCATGTTGCGTGGCAGGGCCTGATATCAGCACCTCATCGCACACGGGTTCCGGATACGAGCCGGCCGGCGATCTCGCCGGCCGGCTCGCTACCCTTGCGAGAATGTTTGCGATGCCGGTGAGTGACATTACCTCTTTGGAAGGTGCGGGTCTGCAGGTTGAGGGCATTGCTGAAAAGGATCTCGATGAAGACGAGTTGGCAGCTGCCCACTACCGTGTGCTATCGCACGATCTGGTGCCCGATGCGGGTGTCTTCCTCGAGGACGAGGGTATGCTTGGTGGCCCGCTCGCCCGCTCGCTGCATGCCCACATGACCTCCACCGGCTTCACCCCGGACGACTCGACGCGCTCGAGCGGCCACATGGTTAATGAGCTCGGCTTCCTGGCCCATCTTTTGCGCAGCGGTTACGCCATACACGCCGTGGCCTTCTGGCGTGAACATGCCTCGGGTTGGATGCCCCTGGTGGCCCTGCACCTTCATGGCACGGGTTCGACCTGGTTCGATGCGCTCGAAGCATCGTTTGGCGCCGCACTCAGGGACCTGCGGGACATGGCGGGACACCATGATGCACGTGGTATCCCATCACCTATTTCACCATCTTCACCAACACTGCCGCCAGCGTTGCCCGAGGCGCACTTGGATCTGGATGAGCCGAAGGTGGGTCTGTCCCGGATCGGAAGCTATCTGGCCGTTCCTGCCCGATCAGGTCTCGTCCTCTCTCGCAGCACGCTTGCAGAGATCGGCCGGGCTTTCCGCTTGCCGACAGGGTTCGGCTCCCGTGCGCGCATCGTGGAGGGACTGCTGCGTTCGGCCGCGCATTACGATGGGTGGGATGCTGTGTGTGATGCGCTTCTGGCCGAATGTGATCGGTCGGAAGCCTGCTGGGCATCGTCGGACTCCGTGTGGGCTGAGCGGTGGAAGGATCGCCTTTCGGGCACGCGCGCTATCCTGTTGCGCATGCGGGATGCGCAGGGGGCCGTCACCGGCTCGGAGTGATGTGTTTTATGTCTGTGGCCCCTATTCCTCCTCCAGGGGAATCAGCTCGGCCTCGCGTCCCTCGCGCTTCAGGACGTGCACGAGGGCCCGCCAGGGACTGAGATGGAACGCTTCCGGCCCCATGATCTCCCACAATCCAGCTGCCTGCAGGACGTCAATCACGTTCTGATGCGCCCCTGCCACGATCAGCTCCACGTTGGCAGCGGAGAGAATGCGCTGTGTGTCCTGCAGCATGGCCAGCGCGGTCGAGTCCAGATCATTGATGGTGGTGGCATCGAGGATAACAACGTCGGCCCCGGTATCTCGTGCACTGGCAACGATGCGATCGCGCACCCGATCGGCGTTGGCAAATGAGAAGGAAGCGTCCACGCGGATGACGAGAATGCCCTCGAACTGGATGGCCGACGGATGATTGGTGATGTCGCGGAAGGAGCGCGTTTCCGGCAGCAGGCCGAGTGTGGCAATATTCGGTCGGGAAATGCGGTACATGATGGCGATGACCGAGAGACCGATGCCCGTCAGGATGCCCTGGTGGATGCCCAGGACGAGCGTAGCCAGGAAGGTCAGGAGCGCAATGATGCCATCGGCCGCCTTGGTCCGGAGCAGGTAGCGGATTTCGGCTACGTCGATCAGGCCGAAGGCCGATACCATGATGATGGAAGCAAAGACAGGAATGGGCAGCCAGGCAAAGAGCGGCGTCAGGAACAGGAGCACCAGTCCGATCACGATGGCGGCGATGGCATTGGCCAGCGGCGTTTGCGCGCCGGCCCGTTCGTTGACGGCGCTGCGCGAGAAACTCCCCGATACGGGAATGCTCTGGAAAAAGGATCCCACCGCGTTCATGCCCCCCAGCACCACGAGTTCACGGCTCGGTTGGATGCGGTACCCGTGGCGTGCGGCAAAGAGTTTGCCCAGGGAAATGACACCCACGAACTGGATCAGGGACAGTGTCACGGCCGTCGGAAACAGGGCCTTGATGGTGGCCGCGCTCCAGATGGGCATCTGCGGCGAGGGCAGACCCGAGGGAATCGTCCCCACCAGCTCGACACCCTGGCGCTCCAGGTTCAGCCCCACCACGGCAAGCGCCGAAAGGACGACCACCAATAGGGGTCCAGGGAGTCGTGGAAACCGCTTGCGCAGCAGAACGAGGAGCAGGATGCCGCCGCCGCCGATAAGAAGCGAGGGCGGGTGCAGTTGGGCCAGCTTCGTACCGGCCTGCGCCAGGAGCGTGAAGATGTTCAGGCTGCGCTCCAGGTCCACCCCGAGAAGGTGCTTGAGTTGGCTCATGCCGATGATCAGGGCCGCAGCGCTGGTAAAGCCGGTGGTCACGGGGCGCGACAACAGGTTGACCACGAAACCGAACCGCAGCAGCCCCATCGCGATCTGGATGATGCCCACCATGAGGGCCAGAAGGAAGGTCAGCGACAAGGCCTCAGCGGCAGAGGCAGGCGCCATCGCGGCCACGCCGGCGGCCACGATGAGTGAGTCGATGGCCACGACACCAACGGCCAGATGCCGGCTGGTGCCGAAGAGGCTGTAGACCAGCAGCGGCACGAGCGAGGCATACAGGCCATAGACTGGCGATACGCCTGCCAGCAAGGCATAGGCCATTCCCTGCGGGATGAGCACCACACCCACCGTAATGCCTGCTGCCAGATCGCCTCCGAGGTCGGATCGGCTGTAGGAGCGCATCCAGTCAGGAATCAGCAGGCCGATGCGGTTGGAAAATGCCATGCCGGGGGCGCGTGCTCGATGGGGATGATCGGGATCGGGTGGACTCAGCCGGGGCTGTCGACCTCGCCCACAAGATAGGTATTCATCCGCCGATGGGCTTCATGACAGGCATCGTGGATTCGCATGAAGAAGGCATCTTCTCCCACAGCTTCCGTGAATCCGCTGCGCTCGAAGGCATCCCGTACGGGCCCTTTGACGCCCGAGAGCAGGAGGGATACCCCGCGCTCTTCGAGTCGTCTATGAATGTCCATGAGGGCGTGGATGGCTGAGGAATCAGCCCGGTTGACCGGGTAGAGATCCAGGACGAGGACCCGGGTGTCCGGCTCGTCGGTCAGCAAACCGTTCAGACCGTCCTTGATATGTTCAACGTTACCGAAGAAGAGCGAGGCATCGATACGGAAGATGGCTACCCCATCGTGCGTTTCCACTTCGGGGTATCGCTCGACATTGCGGTAGGCCTCCGAGCCAGGCATCCGTCCGAGACGAGCCATGTGTGGACGTGAGGCCTGATAGACGAAGGAGAGCATGGACACACCCACACCGATCAAAATGCCCAACTCAATGCCCAGGAGCAAAGTGGCCAGGAACGTAGTGAGCAGCAAGGCAAGATCCGTCTTGTTCGACTTCCAAAGGAAACGGACTTCCTTGACGTCCACAAGGCCGACAACGGCCACCATGACAATGGCGGCCAGGAGCGCTTTGGGCAGGAAGGTGAACAGCGGCGTCAGGAACAGTAGCGTCAGCCCCACGATGGCAGCGCTGAAAAGACTGGCCAGGGGCGTTTTGGCACCTGCCTGGTCATTTACCGCCGTACGGGAAAACCCACCAGTAGTCGGGTAGGAGAGGAAGAAGGCGCCCACCAGGTTGGCCAGTCCCAGACCGGTAAGCTCCTGACTTGGATCGATCCGGGCACGATGCTTGGCAGCAAACGATTTGGCCACGGCAATCGACTCCATGTACCCCACCAGTGAAATGGCCAGGGCGATGGGCAAGAGGTCGGCCAGGGCACTGAATCCAAGGAACGAGGTGCTCGGCGCCGGGAGTCCGGCGGGCACTGTGCCCACGATGGCAACCCCGCTTTCGTCGAGCGCCAGGAAGGCGGTCGCAGCCGTGGCAATGACTACGGCAATCAGACCGCCGGGCAGTCGGCGGGAAACCTTCCGAAGGCCCACGATGATGGCCATACCACCCAACCCCACGATGAGGGTGGGGACGTGAACCGAGCCGAGATTGACGCCAGCCTCGTAGAGGATTTCGAATACGCTGTTGGATCGCGGTATCGGTATACCGGTCAGGTTCTTGAGCTGATTGAGACCGATGATGAGGGCCGCCGCGCTCGTGAAGCCACTCAGTACCGGATGGGACAGGAAGTTGGTTATAAAGCCGAAGCGCAAGAGACCGAGGGCCAGCTGGATGACGCCCACCATGAAGGCCAACAGGATGGCCAGCGTGACGTACTCCTCCGAGCCCTGCGGCGCCAGTTCGCCCACACCGGTGGCCACGAGCAGGGAAACCATGGCCACAGGCCCGACGGCCAGCTGCCCGCTGGTGCCGAAGAAGGCGTAGACGACGATGGGCACAAGGGCCGCGTAGAGCCCGTATATCGGGGGAAGACCGGCAATGAGGGCATACGCCAGTCCCTGCGGGATGAGCATGACGCCCACCGTGATGCCGGCATTCAGGTCGCCGGACAGGTTGGACCGGTCGTAGTTGGAGCCCCAGTCAAGGGCGGGAATGAATCGCGATAGCATGGATCAGGGGCGGGGACGGGGGCAGTCGCCGGGAAAACAGCTCCACGGGACGAAAGCGGTGGTCGTGGATGGGTGCAGCGGCGGGCCTGCGGCCCGCCGCTGCACTCCACGCGATTGCCAGAATCCTCGGATCCATGCACGCTCATGCATGGGCTAGGACCGTGGGCAATCTCCTTTCCTTACACCGCAGCCGCAGCCGAGCTTACGATGGTACTCTTGGGATTGGCTACCCAATCGTTCCATTCTCCATTGACGAAGATGACATCGTGACCAAGACGGGCCAGCAATGCTGTCGATACGGCGGAGCGGCCACCCGAGACACAGTGCACGACCTTCGTTCCGGCCGGTACCTCGTCGCGACGAACCCAGAGGCGCGTGTAGGCAATGTTGGCCGAACCCGGAATGTGGGCCGGAGCGTGTTCGCTTGCGTTGCGCACGTCCAGGACAACCGCATCATCGATTTCAGCCAATGTTTCTGGAATCTTGTCAATCGGAATTTCGCGGATGCTGGCCATCTCACCGCCATGGTCGGCGTAGGCTTCCAGCGTTTCCGGCGTGGCATAGCCGATGATGTTGTCCAGTCCCACGCGGACCAGGTCCCGGACAGCTTCCTCGACATGCTCCTCTTCAATGATGAGGTAGATGTCCATGTCTTCCTCGATGATCGAGCCGGCAGCCGTATTGAAGGCTTTGTTGAAACCGGCGTAGAGCGACCCAGGAAGGTGGCGGGCCATGAAGGCCGAGCGGTCGAGGCGGGTATCGAGGACGGCCACTTCCGTGTTCCCGGCAAGAGCCTTCAGGTCGTCGGCAAAAAGGTGCTTCGGTGTGGGAAGCGTGCCGAGGACCTTTGGGCCGAGTTTATTGTCCCGCTTCATGCGCGCGAAGTACATCGGAGGCTCAGGCTGTCCTTCCAGAATGGCCTCGACAAAGGCATCTTCGCCGCGCAGCGCCGCGTCGATGGCCGCGTTGTATTCACGCTCGTAACCCACCGTCGAGGTTGGAACGGCGCCAAGGGCTTTGCCACAGGCCGATCCGGCACCGTGCGCAGGCCAGACCTGGATGAAGTCGTCGAGTTCGAGGAACTCCTGGACCGATTTATAGAGCGTTCGTGCCGAGGGCTCCATGACACCGGCTTGGCCGGCGGCGGATTCGAGCAGGTCGGGTCGCCCGAGGTCGCCCACAAACACGAAATCTCCCGAGGCGATGCCGATCGGACGATCGGCTCCCCCACCCAGATCGGTTACCAGGTAGGACAGGTGCTCAGGGGTGTGCCCCGGAGAGTGGACGGCTGTGAGCTTGATGTTGCCGACCTTGAATTCATCACCATGCCTCAGCAGGGTATGGGGATAGTCCGAGCCGATCAACCACTCGTACTTCCAATCGGCGTCGCCTTCATCCGAGGCATAGACGTGTACCCCGCGCTCCGCGAATTCACGCATACCCGAGAGGTAGTCCGCATGGATGTGGGTATCGACTGCAGCCGTAATTTCGAGGCCTTCTTTCTCGGCCAGTTGCAGATACTGGTCGATGTCTCGTTCGGGGTCGATGATGATGGCTTCGCCGGTTTTCTGGCAGCCGATGAGGTAAGCGTACTGGGCCAGTTTTGCATCCCAGATCTGTCTGAACAGCATGGTGGTCGTACCGTAGGATTGTGTTGGGAAGTAGGTGGTCGAACGTTGGTCCGGGTTGCCAGTGCAGGCTAGTGGGGTAGTTTCGGTCGGAGCACGCCGTAGGTGTAGGTACCGGCCACAGCGGCAAGGATCGCAACGAGCATGGCCGGAACCCCTGCGCCGACGAGCGCGAACATGGGACCGGGACAGGCACCCGTCAGCGCCCACCCCAATCCGAAGATCATGCCCCCAAGCCAGTAGCGGGTGCCTTTTCCGAGGACTTTCGGGGGGATGGAGATGACGGAGCCATCCAGCGATCGGATGCCCTTGCGCTTGATGATCTGCACGGAAATGGCCGCAACGACCACAGCGCTCCCGATGATGCCGTACATGTGGAAGGCCTGGAAGCGGAACATCTCCTGGATGCGATACCAGGAAATGACCTCCGATTTGGTGAAGATGATGCCGAAATAGATCCCTACAAGCAGGTAGGGCAGCAGTCGGCCGATCGTATTCTTTGTTTCGGTCATGGTGATGCCTTACAGGATGATGGGCAGAAGGAGGAACGTGGCTATCAGGCCGCCCGCGAAGAAACCGATCACGGCAATCAGGGATGGCAGTTGCAGATCGGCCAGGCCCGAAATGGCATGGCCCGAGGTGCAACCTCCCGCATACCGGGTTCCGAATCCTACCAGGAAGCCGCCCACCACGATCATGATGAATCCGCGCAGGGAGGCCAGTCCTTCAAAGGAAAAAATCTCCGTGGGCAGCATGCCGTCGAAGCGCGTAACGCCAAGCAAGGCCAGATCGGATTTGGTGGCTTCCGAAATGCCGATGGGATCCGGATTGGCCAACAGGGTTGAACCAATCCACCCGCCGATGACGATGCCGACGATCAGGGTCAGATTCCAGGCACCGTTTTTCCAGTCATAGTTGAAGAAATCCACTTTGCCCGGAAGCATGGCACACATGTGTCGCAGGTTCTCCGACAGGCCGAATTGCTTGCCTCCGATCAGGAACAGTGCCGGAACGACGATGCCGATGAGGGGCCCGGCCACATACCAGGGCCAAGGTTGGGATAGGAAGTCAATCATGAGAGTGTTTCAGTGTGGATGGACGCCTTGTATTAACTTGTCATAACAAGTGTTCCCGGCAGCAAGATAGGACGCCGCGACCAATGTTGCACACACGTTTTCAGGGCTGCACCGGGGCCGCTTCGGGGCCGGCGAGGACGGCAGCAGCGCCTAGTCCTCTTCTCCCAAGCGTACATCCTGCACGTTCAGTTGCAGGCTCGTTCTGCCATTCCAGGTATTCTCCTCGATCGCGAAGGCCAGCGCAATCGGTCTGCCTTCGGCCTGAGCCTGCGACAGAGCTGCCAGATGCTTGCCCAAACCGAATCCGATGGCATGCCGGGTTGGATGATTCGATCCGCCTTCCCGAACGGAAAATTTGACGTGGTCACCTTTACGTCCTACCCCTGTGATCGGCCCCACGAGATCCAGATTCCGCGCTACGAAGACAGGCGATGGGTTGTCTTGCCCAAAGGGCTCGAACTGTTTCAGAATGGCCCAGAAACGCTCATCCAGTTCCGAGAGTCGCATTTCGGCGTCCACCTCGAGGAAGGGCAACAAGGTGTCGGCCGATACGGAGGAAAGAACCGCTTCGTTGAAGCGGTCGATGAAGAGGGGCAGGTTTTCCGGCTTCAGGGTAAGCCCGGCCGCATAATCATGTCCGCCGTACTCGATCAGGAGATCCTCGCAAGCGGTGAGCGCATTGAAGATGTTGATTCCCGTCACGGAACGGGCACTGCCCTTGATGACAGATCCTGACGTGGTCAGCATGACGGCCGGGCGATAATGACGCTCCACCAAGCGGCTGGCCACAATCCCGATGACGCCCAGATGCCACTGCGGATGATGCAGGACCAGGGCATGACGTTCCTTCCCGGCAAGGAATCGGTCCGCTTGGGCAAAGGCCTCTTTCTGCGTTTCCCGATCCAATGCCCGTCTCTCCTCATTGAGCCGTTCGAGCTGTCGGGCCCGGGCAGTTGCTTCGATCTGATCATCAGCCAGAAGGAGGTTGACGGCGCGTGCGGCATCGCCGAGCCGACCAGCGGCATTGATCCGGGGTCCCAGCGAAAAGGTAATCGATCGCACCGTTGCCTGACTCAGACGGGTGCCGGCTTGGTCAGCGAGCATGCGCAGTCCGAGGCGGGGCCGGTAGGTCAGCTGTTTGAGGCCCTCGCGCAGGAGCACCCGGTTCTCACCATGAAGAGGCACCATGTCGGCTGCGGTGGCAACCGCCACAAGGTCCAGATAATGCAGCAGATCGTCCGGATTGTTACCGAGCTGGGTGTGGATGGCGCGGGCCAGTTTGAATGAGACGCCACACCCGCACAGGTCCTTGAATGGATAGGTGCAATCAGCCCGTTTTGCATCGAGCACGGCAACGGCCTCTGGCAGGACCTGTTGCGGCGTATGGTGATCACAGATGATGAGCTCCATGTTCATCTCCCGGGCCAGGGCAGCCTCTTCGACGGCCGTCACTCCGCAATCGAGTGCGATGATAAGGTCCGTGCCGAGGTCCCGGACCGCTTCAAGACCTTTCACGCTCAGCCCGTACCCATGCTTGAACCGGTCGGGCACAAAAAACTGTACCTTCGCTCCAACACTGGTCAGGTAATGGGTCAGAAGCGCTGTTGACGTTGTTCCATCGACATCGTAATCCCCGTAGACGGTAATGCGCTCCCCTTTTTCGATAGCCGTCACGATGCGGTTCACGGCGTCGTTCATCCCCAGATAGGCGAAGGGATCGTGCAGGGTGTCGATGCCATCGCGGAAATAGGAGCGCGCGGCTCCGAAGGTATCCACGTTGCGCAGTACGAGCGCCCGTGCCAGGGGATGGGCAATATTGTTGAGCGCCTGCTGCAGCGCCGTGACTGCTTCCGGCCTGTCGATCTCCTTGATTATCCACCGCTTCATTCCGACCGGACCCCTCGTGTCTCCTGATCTCTGGCGAAAAAGCTCATTACGAACGTACAATATACGTGAGCGAAGACGCTTCATGTCGCCCCGCCGATCCGCTCGGGTCGTTCATGTGGGATTGCCCGACAGGTATCGGTGCGCCGCGGCGTTCATCCCGCGAAAAAGTGGGCCAGCCAGCGCATGAGTGTCTCCCTGAAGCGATATTCCGGTAGTACATACGTTCCATCGAGCCGTGCACATCATGACGACCAAACCCAGGCTTTCCTTCTGGCAGATCTGGAACATCAGTTTCGGATTCCTGGGCATCCAGTTCGGCTGGGGTCTGCAGCTTGCCAACCTGAGCCGCATCTTCCAGACCTTGGGCGCCGAAGTGGACAGTATTGCCATCCTCTGGATTGCAGCTCCCGTCACGGGGCTCATCGTGCAGCCCATCATTGGTCATTTCTCGGATCGCACCTGGGGCCGACTCGGGCGGCGACGTCCCTATTTCCTGTGGGGAGCCATCGCGGCGTCGCTCTCCCTCCTGCTGATGCCCAATGCCTCTGCGCTCTGGATGGCGGCCGGTCTGTTGTGGATTCTGGACGCCTCCATCAATGTCTCAATGGAGCCCTTCCGTGCGTTCGTTGGGGACATGCTACCGCCGGAGCAGCGGACGAAGGGATTTGCCATGCAAAGCTTCTTTATCGGGACGGGGTCCGTTGTGGCCTCCCTCTTTCCGTGGATGTTGGCCAATGGATTTGACGTGCCGAATACTGCACCTTCCGGAGAGATACCCGCATCGGTCATGTTGTCATTTTATGTGGGCGCAGCTGTGTTTCTCGGGGCCGTCTGCTGGACAGTCTTCCGGACCCGTGAGTACTCCCCTGAGGAGATGGCTGCGTTTGCCGAGGCCGAGTCCGAAGCCGGCAACGGAGCGGCCCTGCCCCCACCTGTTTCCGCGGACCACTTCGCATCGCGGGCTCCGCGCTGGATCGTGGCCGGGGTCATCCTGACGGCGCTCGTCCTCTGGGTAGATGCCCTGGAGAAGGAAATGATCATCCTCTCGGCCGGCCTGCTGACCTTTGGGGGGCTGCTCTATCTGGCCGCTGCGCGAACGCGCGCGGGCGGAGGTGGCTTCACCGAGGTCTTCTCCGATCTGTTCAACATGCCCGATACCATGCGCCGCTTGGCTTGGGTTCAGTTCTTTTCCTGGTTCGGGCTCTTTTCCATGTTCATCTACATGACGCCTGCGGTAACGAGTCATGTCTATGGCGTGGTGGATCCCACGAGCCAGCTTTACAACGATGGAGCAGACTGGGTGGGCGTACTGTTCGGGGCGTACAACGCAGTCGCTGCGGCGTTTGCCTTTGCCCTGGCTCCGCTGTCTGCGAAGATCGGTCGCCGGGCCACGCATATGGCGGGTCTGTTGGCGGGGGGCGTCGGACTGGCCAGTGTTTACCTCATTCCTGACCCGACGTGGCTGTTGGCATCCATGGTGGGTGTAGGCATGGCATGGGCCAGCATACTGGCCATGCCCTACGCCATCCTCACGGACGCTCTGCCGAGCGGCAAATTCGGGGTCTACATGGGCATCTTCAACTTCTTCATCGTCTTGCCCCAGATCCTGGCCTCCACCGTCTATGGCGCCCTGCTGGATCATGTCTTCGCAGGCCAATCCATTTTTGTCCTTGTAACGGGCGGGGTCTCCTTCGTGGTAGCGGCCCTTCTTATGCTGCGGGTGGATGGTTCGCTGCCCGATCCGACACCACGCAACGCAGCATGACCACGGGCTGTACACATGCATGGAAGCTACCCTCACAGCGCGCGCGAAACCCCGGCCGGGAACCCTCCCGATCGGATCCGCTCTGTCGCCTGGGTAGTGCTGCTTCTTCTGATATCGCTCTTTCCATCCGCCAGTCTTGGGCAGGCAGCCCGCTTTCCGGTCAATACCGGGACTGTTCTTCGCGGTGTGGACTTCCGCTTCGAGACCACGCGCACGTTCTCGCAGGCCCTGCTTTTCGAGCAGATTGCCTCCAAGGATCCGTCCTTCGGAGACAAGCTACGTCGCTGGCTTCCGCTGCTGTCTGAGGACGAGCAGATCCTGGTTCCCGAGGAAGTGCAGCGCGATGTGGTGCGCCTGCGCGCATTCTATGCACAAAATGGTTTCCCTGATGCCCGCGTATCCTATTCGGAATCCCGTTTCGATGCGCCTGCGAATCATTTCTGGTTGCGCTTCACGATAGATGAGGGAGAGCCCATCCGTGTTGTATCGATCGATGTGGCGCAGCGCGGTGGTCGAAGCGTAGCGCAGGGGACGGCATTGGGGCAGGCCTTGCGAGGCGTACTTACACTCAGCGTAGGGGATCGCTTTTCCCAGATCGAACATGCCCGAAGTCAGGAGCAACTGGCCATCTGGCATCGCAATCGGGGGCGACCCTTTGTGCGCGTCCGCGATTCGGTCCACTTTGATGTACAAAACCGCCGCGCGGAGATCACCTATTGGATCGAAGAGGGCCCCGAGGCCTTTCTGGATACCATTGTAGTCGAGGGAAACGCACGGGTGGCGCGTCGCCTGATAGCCCGCGAGCTCAATATGAAGCCGGGAGACCGGTTTTCGCAGCGCCGTCTGACGGCCGCACAACGGGAGCTCTTCAACAAGAACCTTTTCCGGACTGTCCTTGTGGATGTGCCAGCGCAACCCCTCGATTCCACCGTAACGGTGCGGATGCGCGTGCGGGAGGGTCGTCCACGGCTCGTCTCCTACCGCAGTGGATACGGCCGCCTCGAGGGGTGGTCGGTCCAAGGCGACTGGACCCATCGCAATTTTCTGGGAGATACCCGGGTGGTTACCGTGGGAGCCGTTGCCCGAACCGGGCAGTGGGCCTACACTACCGACCGCGTGGCACCGCGGCTGTATCGTGCTTCGGTCAACCTCCGGCACCCACGCTTCCTGTATCGGCGTTTGAGCCTGACGGGACAGGTCTTTGCGCAGTATCGACGGGATCCCGAGCTACCCGAGTCGGACCGGCTGCAGGGCATCAATGAACAGGAGGCAGGCATCGAGTCGGCAGTGATCTACGAATTCCTGCCGCGCCGCACACTGACCGTGCAATACAATTGGAGCCGTACCCTGCAGTATTCCGGCGCGACCGGGTTTACGCGTTCAAAGGATGCTTTCAACAGAGGCTCCCTGGCACTGGTCGGGCTGTTGGGGCGAACAGGATCAATCCTTCGTTATCAACATTCCGTTTTGGTCATCCCGGTTCTGGAATTTGCGTCGCCCGGCTTGGGGTCGGACATCGACTATCTCCGAGCGACCCTGGGAATAAAAGTGTCCCGGCGGATGAGCCGGCGCAGCGGCCTGGCGTTTCGTACCAGTATCGGGCGGCTGTGGCCGCGTGGAACAAGTGCAAACCAAGAGGACCCAACGGTTGAAAACCGGTTCGATCGGGAACGCTTCTATCTGGGAGGGTCTTCCGATCTGCGTGGCTGGACGAGTGGGCTTGCCGGGCCCAAAGTGGTTCGTCCATCGGTCAGTGGAGCGGATACCACGTTCGTCTACGAGGCTGTAGGTGGGCTGGCCAAGTTGGCGATGGATGTGGAGCTGCGGCTCCCCTTCCCCGGTCTGGGAGCCTCATGGGGTACGGCGCTTTTCGTCGGTGGGGGCCAACTATCAGACGGTCCGCTGTTTGAGGGAGGGTTCCTTTTTGGCGCAGGGGGCGGGATTCGTTACGCCACTCCGGTAGGAATGGTAGCCCTGGACCTGGCTTGGAAGATCAACCCAGATGAGGCAGACTTGCGCCGGGCGGAGTGGTATGATGCACTGGGAGCCGATGCAGCGGTATCGTGGACCCGACGGTGGAGTCTTCATCTGAGCATCGGGCAGATATTCTGATGGACGAACGTCGCGACGACCATAGGACGGAAGGAGGGCCTCTCGCTGCCGGTCAGGAGGGCGAAGGTGTCGTTTCTTCAGGAAAGGCCTCCGGGGCAAGGGCCCGGTTCTCTTGGATCACTCTCCTCTGGGCAGGTCCGCTTCTTTTGTGTGCGCTCCTTTTTGCGGCGTCGAACACCGAGGTGGGACGGGATCAGGTTCGCCGCCTGGTGCAGTCACAGGTTACTGCCTTGTTGCAGGAGGCCGAGCTGACGATCGGGCACCTGGACGGCAATCTGCTCACGGGTCTGGATGCGCGGGACATCCTGATCGCATCACCAGCGGGTCACGAGTTCATGGGGATTGGGCGCCTGCGCTTGCGCTACCGGCTTTGGTCCATCCTCCGTTCCGAGATCAGCCTTGGCGCGGTGCATCTTGACAGTGTCCGGGTTCAGGCTACCCAGCGTGCCGACAGTACCTGGGATTGGGCCGCGCTGCTTGCGCCGTCCGATGACGAAAGTACGTGGACGGTCCGCATCGATACGCTATCCACGCGACATGTCACAGCCGAGGCCGTATTCCAATCCCACCCTGGGACCTCCTCGCTGTATGTCCATCATCTCGAGCTGACAGGCTCCGGGTTCGAGCTGCAGCCGGATAGTGACCTCGGCGTTGGGATGCTCAGGCTGCAGAGCGCTTTTCAGCCCCCGGTTCGCTCCGATACGGTTCACGTGACGCTTGCTGCCGGATATCGGGACGGGTTGGTACGGGTGGACACGCTGGGATTGCGTTCCGACCGAAGCCGCGTAGCGGGGGGGGGCATGCTACGACTGCCCGCATCCTTGTCGGCCGCCGACCATGGGCAGACCGTGGATACAAAACGCACGAGGGCAGATACAACGACGTTCACGCTGAAAGCAGCCCCCTTGTCGCTATCGGATGTGGCGCCCTTCGTACCCATGCTACGGGTCGGATCGCAGGTGGAGGCGGACCTGGACCTGGTGCAACAGGCCTCTTTCCTGCAGCTTTCGTCACAGCTCAGGCATCCGGGAGAGGGTCGGGTCTCGGCGCGCCTCGCGTGGGAGCAGCGGGATTCGGGATCGCACGTCTCGGTTCAGGCCGAGGCAGCGCGGTTTGACGTGGATCAGTTGCTGGGTGGGACACTCGATACCTCCCCGGTCGACGCTACCCTGTTCCTTGATCTACGGGGCCCGACAGCGGATTCGCTCACGGGGCAGGGCGCAATGAGGGTCGAGGGCATGATGATCAATGGGAGGGCGATAGGTGCCTCTGATCTGGTGCTCTCTGCCCGCTCAGGTTTTGCCGAGGCCACCGTGCAGGCAAGCATCATGGATGCCGTGCTCGATGCCCGCCTCTCAGGACGGTGGCTGGATCCCGTACCGAGCGTGAGTCTCGAGGGAGACATCAGGGATCTTGACCTGGCATCCTGGACAGGGTCGGAGGGACCCTCCTCCCGTCTTGCTGCCTCGTTTTCAGGCGCCACCCTTGGACTGGATCCACCCTCGATGCGCTCGGACCTGACCC
This sequence comes from Rhodothermales bacterium, assembly GCA_017859335.1. Classification (GTDB taxonomy): domain Bacteria; phylum Bacteroidota; class Rhodothermia; order Rhodothermales; family UBA10348; genus JAAZVD01. The sequence continues at coordinate 17,039 of JAFMNH010000037.1, forward strand.
TTGAGATTCGACCCTCGCGCATCGGAGCCATGGACAGCCTTACGGCGGCTGCCCAGGTCAGCCTGCTATCCGGTGAGTTGGCCTGGTCAGCTCACGCCCGCCTTGCCGATGGGTCCTTGCGGTCAGAAGGAGCCATGGATCTTTCCGGAGACCTCCTCCTGCGCCCATCATCCATGCGGCTGGACGGCGTGGACGTGGCTGCCCTTCTTCGCGATGACGACACGGCCGGCCTTCCGACCCGCGTATCAGCCGTGCTGACGGCCGAGGCGACGCTGGAACATTGGCGGACGGGAAAAGGTCGTCTGCGGCTGGAGACAGACGCCACACGGTGGGGTGCCTTCCGTTTGGCGCGATCCAATACCGATGTCATCTGGGAGGCGGGCCAGGGATCGGTAGAGATGGCACTGGTCCCGACCGACACCTCGTCCATTGTGCTTGCGCTCGATCTGGAGGCCCCTGACGGGCAGCTGCATGTCGATTCCCGGCACCTGAGCTGGCATCAACTGGACGTGCGGAGTCTGACGACGCTCGACCTGCCCGAGGGTACGCTGCAGGGTAAGGGCGCGGTGCGCATGGCATTCGAGGGAGCCGATCTGCGCAGCATGAACCTCTCCTTGCAGGCGCAGCCTTCGCGTTGGGGTGTACAGGCGATTCCCGAAGCCAACGTATCGATCCTCGCCGACACGGATAAGGTAGAGGCCACCGTGGAGGGCGCGTTCAGTGGCCCCGGGCAATCCGGAGTGTCCGACTGGAATCTCGCCGCCCTGTTTCAGCACGGGCAGTCGGCGCCGAGCGTGCAGATTGATCTGGGATTCGACGCCTTGGATCCGAGCGCGTTTGCTGGCCGCAGTGATCCGGGAACGGCCCTTACCGGGCGCGCCCGGGTCACAGGTAAGGTCCCTGGCGCTATGCCCACGGGGGACATTGAACGGGGGACTATTGAACTGGATCTGTCTCCGTCACGCCTACGGGGGGAGCCCCTGGCCCGGGCGCGCCTTGAAGGCGTGTTGCAGGATTCGACCCTGACGGCGGATGCAGCCTTCACGCTGGCTGATGGCGAGTTCACCACGAACGTCCTCGTGCGGCCTTTCGATGCGCTTCCAGCGTTTCGTGCCGAGGGGTCCGTCTCCCGTCTCAACATCCTGCCTCTTCTGGGGCGTACCGATCTTGACTCGGATGTGAACCTGAACTGGGAGATTTCAGGGACCTCCTTTGATCCGGCTGCGGCCGAGTGGCAGGTTGTCCTGGATGGAGAGGAGAGCCGTATTGATTCCCTTGAGGTCAGGGCCCTGGAGGTTTCGGCATCGTGGAACGGTGCCGTGCTCGACATTGACAGGCTTTCGAGCCAGATCAATGCAGGGACCCTGCAGGCGAGCGGTCGCCTCAATCTGGCGCCCGATTCTTCGGACGCCTACTCTGACCTGACGGCTACATGGTTGGTCGAGGACATCCACACCCTAGGGCCGCTCCTGGGCCTTGAAACCCTTGCCCTGCCACGTGGCAACGTGGACCTGCAGATCTATGGCCTGCCCGGCCAGCTCGATGCCCAACTGCGCGTTTCGCTATCGGATGTGACGGTGGATGATGTTCGCCTCTTCGCCATCGATGCCTCGGCCTGGATGCTGCTGGATCGGACGTTCCTTCCGGTATCAACGACCGCCACCCTGGACATGGGCTATGCAGCTTTTCCCGGTCTTGCCCTGCAGTCATCCTCCCTGCAAATCGATCAGCAGGGCGAGATTTTTTCCGCGACGGCGCAGACGAGTGTGGATTCGGACAACAGCCTGGCCATATCTGCCCAGGTCAATCCCTTTGCCGATCGCCCCGAAGGCATCCTCTCCCGGCTTGACCTCGTCCTGGGGGGTGCCCCCTTTGTTCTCAAGCGACCCGTCTCCTTGGTAATCGATGAGGGTTGGCAGATGAGTCCGCTCGAGATACGGGCCGCCGACCAGCAACTGAGCCTTGCCGGTCGATTCAGCGATCAGGACGGGTATGCTGTCCGCTTGGACATGGCGTCTTTGGACATGGCACCGTTTGGTCCCTTCGTGGAGCTTCCTGACCTGCAAGGGCGCATCGGGGGACATCTGGTCCTGTCAGGTCACGCCGATGCCCTTGAGGTGGATAGTCAGCTGGACATCGAAGTCACCAGGCAGGATGAGCCTCTGGCTGTGCTGCGCACCGACCTGGCGTCCACGTCCGAAGGGCTGCGCATTGATGCCACGGCGCACATACCCGGTAGTGACGAGGTGACCGTTCGGGGAGTCCTTCCGGTATTTGCGAGCCTGGGTTCTGCGGACCGGGAGCGCGCCGACCGGTCGGCCGATCTGAATCTGGTCCTGCAATCCGATGGTGGGTCCATACGGTGGTTGAATCCGTTCCTGGACCCTACCGTCATGTCAGATCTTGAGGGCCTTCTGACCATGGATATCACGGTTCGGGGCACGATTGAATCCCCTCGGTTGGCCGGCTTCCTGCATCTGGACGGGACCCGTTTCCAGCTGCCGGAATACGGTGTTACCTACCGTATGGATCGTTTCCGGTCCTCATTGCAGGGCGTGTCACTCTCGGTTGAGGAGGCCCGTCTGCGATCGGGTGGCGGGACAGTCGACATCTCGGGACAGGTCGACTTTGCTTCGCTTACCAACTCTTCCTTTGACCTGAGGGCCCAGTTGGACCGGTTCCGGGCCGTTCGCAACGAGGAACTGCACACCACGCTGAGTGGGTCGCTGCAGCTTACCGGGAGAACGACGCGACCTGAACTGAGTGGGCAGTTGACAACGTCGAACACATCCTTTTGGCCCACAGAAACAGCCGGCGGCGATCTGAGACAGTTTCCCCTCTCGTTCGAGGACGAGGTGATGCTCGTTGAAAACTTTGGATACCAGACCGTCGTCGCGGACACGCTCTCGGATGCCATCTGGAGAGGTTTGGCCATGGAGGTGTCCATCGAGATCGAGCGTGACACCTGGATTCGTCAACGCGTCAACCCGGAAATGGCCATCGAGCTTTCGGGTCGCATAGACGTGCAAAAGAATCGGGGAGAGGAAGAGATGAACATCTTCCGCCGTATTGAGGTGCTGCCCGATCGCAGCACGATCAAGCAGTTCGGCCGCAATTTCCGCATCGTGGAAGGGCTGGCCCAGTTCAATGGCCCCATCGAGGAGATGATCTTGCAGGTCGAGGCCGAATACGAGGTCCCATCCCGCTTGAACCCGGGGCAGCCTGAGGTGGTCATAACCCTGCGCCTCGATGGCCGACTCGATGACCTCGCGTTTCATCTTTCCTCGGAACCGGCTATGGAAAATACCGACATAGTGTCCTACATCGCTACAGGTCGTCCTGCGTCTGAGAGTCTGCAGTTCAGCGATTCAAGCGTCAACAACCAGGTACTTGTTGGCCTGGCAGCCTCCCAGATAGCGGGTCTTGTCGAAGGGGTGGCCAGCCAGAGTCTGGGACTGGACGTGGTCAGCATCGAACAGGATGGTCTCAAGGGCACGCGCCTGACGGCGGGCAAATACATGACACCCCGCCTGTTCGTCGGTGTCACCCAACCGTTTTCCTTCTCCAGCGGATCCGGCGTTGTCGTCGATGAAGAGCGCGAGCTGACCCTGGAGTACGAATGGCTCGACTATCTTTTGCTGCAGCTTCTGGCCGACGCCTCGGATTCTCCCGTGCGTGTCAACCTTGCCGGTCGTTATTCCTACTGAGCCGATCGGGCTCGTTCGAACAGGGTGCCGATGGCCATGCGTTACGTCATCGGGCCTCGTACTTTCCATTCGGGAACGGCATCGAACCTGTTCCTGATATATCTACCTCCCGATCGCCCGGGCTGAATCAGACCCAACCCACCATGCCAAACGACCTGAACCCGGCTGTATCCGCCCGATCCATCCGTCCGATCACTCTCGGCGTCATCGTCGGCAACCGCGGCTTTTTTCCGGATCACCTCTGCCTGAAGGGGCGCAAGCAGATCCTGGAGGTTCTCGAGGCTGCCGGCATCCGGGCCATCATCGTGGATGAGGACGCCACCAACAACGGCGCCATCGAAAGCTTGCAGGAATCGCGCCTGTGCGCGGACCTTTTCAAGCAGCATCGCGATGAGATCGACGGCATCCTGGTGACGCTTCCCAACTTCGGGGACGAGCGCGCCATCGCGAACACCATCCGTTTTTCAGGACTTGATGTGCCTGTCTTGGTGCATGCCTTCCAGGACGCAACGGCCCAGATGTCGATTGCCAATCGGCGGGACTCGTTCTGCGGGAAGATGAGCGCCTGCAATAATCTCCGGCAGTACGGAATCAGGTTCTCGTTGACCAGCGAGCATACGATGGACCCGGCCTCAGAGGCCTTCCGGGCCGATCTGGAGGCCTTTGCCGCGGTATGTCGCGTGGTCCGGTCCCTGCGCGGCGCACGTTTCGGCCAGATTGGGGCCCGTCCGGCGGCCTTCAATACGGTCCGCTTTTCCGAGAAGCTGCTCGAACGCACCGGCATCACAGTCGAGACCCTCGACCTCTCTGAACTCCTGGGCTGGATCCGCAAGATGACGGACACGGACGCCGAAGTGCAAGGCAAGCTGGACGAAATCCGCGCCTACACGCGGACCGATCATATTCCGGAGGACCGCCTCATCCTGCAGGCCAAACTGGGCGCGGCCGTGGACCGGTTCGTACGGGACCAGGAGCTCGATGCCACGGCCATCCAGTGCTGGACGGCCTTGCAGGAGTTCTACGGGGTTGTGCCATGTACCTGCATGTCCATGATGAGCAATAATCTTCAGGCGTCTGCCTGTGAGGCGGACATTGCCGGGGTCCTTTCGATGTACGCCCTGCAGCAGGCGGCGCTCAAGCCCGCCGCGCTCCTTGACTGGAACAACAATTTCGGGGAAGATGCCAACAAGGGCGTCGTCTTCCACTGCTCCAACCTGCCCAAGGCCTTCTTTGCCGACCACGAAATGGACTATCAGGAAATCATCGCGGGGTCCGTGGGCAAGGAAAACACGTATGGGACGATGGTCGGCCGGGTGGCGGCCGGAGATTTCACCTACTCGCGCGTCACCACCGACGATCTGACGGGGACCATCCGGGCCTACGTCGGGCAGGGACGCTTCACTGACGATGAACTCCAGACCTTCGGTGGCTACGGCGTCTTCCAGGTGAACCGGCTGCAGGAGCTACTGCGCTACATCTGCCTGAACGGTTTCGAGCACCATGTGGCCGCCACCCGCGCCAAGGTAGCACCCATCCTTGAGGAGGCGTTCTCCACCTACATGGGGTGGGACGTATATCATCATGATTGATATCCGACCATTTGGCCTTCTGGTTCTGAGCCTGTGTCTGATGACAGCCTGTTCGCCGCAGAAAGACATCGTCGACCGCGATGCCGTCTTTGCTCGCCATGACTGGTGGGACAGCCGGGATTTCGGGTGGTATGAGGACCGGATCCCGTTTGTCGAGACGCCCGACAATCAGATCAACGAGGTCTATTACTACCGCTGGGAGGTGATGAAGACGCACCTCACGTATGGTTCGCCTGAGACAGGGTACCTGTTCACTGAGTTCATGGATCGGCCCTTCTGGTCGGGCACGTACGGCGGGATTTCCTGTCCGCTGGGTCACCAGCTGACCGAGGTGCGCTGGATGAAGAACCCCCGCATCATCGATGACTTCGCCCGCTACTGGATTGACACCGAAGGCGCCAAGGAGCGCAATTACTCCAATTGGTATGGATCGGCGCTCTGGCAGATCCACGAGGTCTGGGGCGACAGCGCATGGGCCGTTTCCATGCTACCCTACATGGAAGAGCAGTATGAGGGATGGCTAGAAACGAACTACGACGCCGATCACGGCCTCTTCTTCAAGAGCGGTCACGACGACGGCATGGAGATCAACATCAACAGCCGCCAGCTGACGGACAATTGGACGGTGGAGGGCTACCGGCCGACACTGAACAGCTATCTCTTCGGGGATCTGGTGG
>JAFMNH010000038.1:0-8648 GCA_017859335.1 Rhodothermales bacterium
CCGACGGAATTGTACGTGGTAAGCGCCAGTGGTCGTGACGCGACGCGCATCACGCACTCACCCTTACCGGCCTTCAATGCGCGGACGTGGACCGCCGCGGAGTACGTCAGCTTCCCGAGTCTCGTCGACGATTATACGCTTCATGCGCGCATCCTCAAGCCAGCCGACCTGCAGCCCGGCAAGAAATATCCAGTGGTGTTCGGGCCTGTGTACTCAAACACAGCCAAGAACCGCTGGGCCGGAACCTCCAGTATGATCCAACAGATGCTGGTCGAGAAGGGATATATCGTCGTGCAGGTGGATTCACGCGGCAGCGATGGCTATGGCCGGGCGTTCCGGGAAGAGTTTGCACTGGGCTTTGCCGATCAGGACATCGAGGACTACGCCAGCGCCGTGGCGTACATGGAATCACTCGACTACGTTGATCCCGATCGCATCGGTATCTTCGGCAGCAGCTACGGTGGCACCCTCTCCGTGTATTCACTCCTCATGAAGCCGGGTCTCTTTCAGGCCGGCGTGGCAGCCGCCGCGGCTGTCGATCCGATGTTTTTTGGTACCGACGATGTCGCCATCGTCCGGCGCCCCCAGACGCATCCGGAGGTCTTCGAACGCAAAGCGCTCAAGCTTGCAGCGAATCTGGAAGATCAACTGCTGTTCATCCATGGCATGCAGGACCACGTGGTGCCCTTCAAGACGACAGCCGTGCTGGCCGAAGAGCTGATGCGGCATGGGAAGAACTTCGACTTCGCATTTGCACCAGGAGCTACGCACGGGTGGACGCGTGAGCCGCATCACGGGCGCTACCTGTACGGCAAGCTGATCGAGTTCTTTGATCGTCACTTGGGTGACGTACCCTAGAGGGCTTTGTCAGCAGCCGGTCTGGGTATCATTCATGCAGTGGGGACGTAGTGCGGTTACCATGGATCCGTACTGTCAGTATAACGTGCGTCCTGACCTATCCCTTAGACAAAATTGGTGATGAGCGTGACAAACCCTCATGCAAACCAGACTGTTGAATTCGGCCTCATGGCCCAAGAGAGCGTACACCAAGCGGCTGCCCTTTTCCGCAGCGTGTTTTCTGATGCTGAAAGCGATGAAGAAGGCAGCATCGTTGAGAATGTGGTCAGGCAGTTGGGCCAGGAGATCGGCGGGCTGGACGTGGTCGGCTACGAGGCTCGCGTGTCCCTCGACATGATTGGGGCCATTTTTTTCAGCCGGATGACGTTCGACAAGGCGCTGAGGGCTTTCCTTTTGGCGCCGGTTGTGGTTGCGACATCCCATCAGGGACGTGGGATAGGCCAAAGCCTCATCCAACACGGTCTGGACGAAATGGCTGCATCCGGCGTGCAATTCGTTGCTACGTACGGAGATCCGGCATTCTATTCCAAGGTTGGATTCCGGAGCATTGCGGAACACGCCGTTCGGCCGCCCTTCAAGCTGACACAACCGGAAGGATGGCTTGGCCAATCACTCGAAGGAAATGAGCCTGGTATCTATTCAGGACGATTCACCTGTGTTGGGGCATTCAGTGACGCGTCTCTGTGGTAGGAAATTGGTATTGCAAGAGCCCAATAAGGGGATTACACTGCCAACGCCACCATTTTAACATGACCGTTGAAGGTTTGAATGAGTCTGGCCATCTTTCGCTTTCCTCAACCAATCTTTGAGCCTTCAACGCAACGAATCGCTGGCCTTTCACTGCTTTTCCTGTTGGTCATGACGACAGGATGTTATCACGCAAAAGTGACTACCGGAGAGACGTCTGGTACCGTCGTCATCGACAAGCCGTTTGCCTCAGGCTGAATCTACTGCCTTGTACCACCGAGTGCCGTTCAGGCTGCCTCTGAGTGCCAGACGGGTGTAGCTGTCGTAGAGACGCGGCTCAGCTTCATAAACCAGGTTGCCAGCATGATCACGTTTGGTCTGTATATCCCAATGCATATCAAGGTGACGTGAGCGGCATCGAGGATGTCTTCTGCATCGGAGAGCAATGCCCGCATCACGATTGAGAAGAGTGCTTCGGCAGAGACGCTGGTAGACGCGTTCTCCGCAGCCTCGGACGAGGCCATACCGACTTCGCTGCCGGTTATCATTGAAATTCGTTAAGAACGAAGTCCTCTGGTTGTGATCTTTGGGGTCGCTCGGATTTCATCCGAGCGACCCCTTTTCTTGTTACAGCGGTTCCGATCTTGAACGGCACAACGCATTACCGGCTGGCTTATTACCCCTCTTCTCATAGAAAGAATGTCACACGATCGAGAACTGACGCCGCTGAAGGCGCGGCTGTACCAAGTCATTTTCGAGGCCGAAACACCTGCGGGAAAGCGGTTCGATGTCCTGTTGATGATCATGATCGTGGCCAGCGTCATTACGGTATTTCTCGAAAGCATCCCGTCGCTTCGGGCAGAATACAGCCAGTTGTTCTACGCGCTGGAATGGGTATTCACAGTGGTGTTTACCCTTGAGTATTTCCTGCGCATCTACTGCGCACTGCGCCCTGTTCGCTATATCCGCAGCTTTTACGGCGTTATCGACCTGTTGTCCATCTTGCCGACCTATTTGAGCCTGTTCATCCCGGGTTCGCAGGTCGGTGCCGTCATCCGCATCCTGCGTCTGCTCCGGGTGTTCAGGATTTTCAAACTCGACAACTTCCTGCATCAGGGCGATGTCATCGGCAGGGCGCTTTTGCGCAGCCGACGCAAGATTGCTGTCTTCATCTACGCCGTAGTGTTGATGGTCATCGTGATCGGTTCATTGATGTACTTGATTGAGGCCAACGGGCCCGCGGCGCACCAATTCGACAGCATTCCCCGAAGTATCTACTGGGCCATCGTCACGATTACGACCGTTGGATATGGCGATATCAGTCCGGCTACTACACTCGGACAGCTGATAGCGGCCATGGTCATGATTGCGGGATATGCCATCATTGCGGTACCAACGGGCATCGTATCGGCCGAGTTCGTGGCGGCCAATCGGGTGAACAATTCCCTGGTGTGTCCGCACTGCATGGAGGAGGGTCACGATGACGACGCCCAGCACTGCAAGCACTGTGGTGGAGCGTTGATCAAGCACCTGATGGAGGAAGAAAGCACGACAGCTTCTTCATGACGTTGAGCCATTTCGCCCACAGATATTCGAATCCCATGACTTCCCGTCGACGGTTTTTAAAGACAGCATCGCTGGCATCTACTGCCATCGCCTTTTCACCCTCGGTCTTTGTGCGTTCGGCTTCGCCTGTTTCCAGGGTCGATAATGCGGCAGGAGAGGATTTCTGGGAAGACGTGGCGGCTCAGTACGATATCACCCCGGAAATAACCAACCTGGAGGGAGGCTATTGGGGCATGATGGCGCGCCCGGTGCTCGAAGCCTTCAAGGAGCACACGGAGCGCGTGAACAGGGAAAGTTCGTATTACGCCCGCACCCAGTTTGGACGGGATGTGTCCTTGATTTTGGAACGCGTGGCGGCCACATTGGGAGTCGGGCCGGACGAAATGGCCTTTTCGCGCAACGCCACGGAGGCCCTTCAAGCTTTGATCAGCCAGTACAACAGGCTGCAGGCGGGCGAAACGGTCATGTATGCCGACTTGGATTACCCGGCCATGCAGCAAGCAATGGAGGAGTTGGCAGGACGCAAAGGGGCTCAGGTAGCCACGCTTGTCCTTCCGGAGCCGGCCACGAGCATGCAGCAGATCGTGGATGCCTATGAAGAGGCCTTGGATGCGCGTCCTCGCACGCGGCTCTTGCTGTTGACCCACGCCAACAACAAGACCGGGTTGATCCACCCTGTGAAAGAGATCACGGCGCTGGCCCGCTCGCGCGGTGTGGACGTCATCGTGGATGCAGCGCACTCATGGGGGCACGTACCGATCGATCTGGACGGCTGGGGTGCGGACTATGTGGGCATGAACCTGCACAAGTGGATCGGCGCTCCGATCGGGGTGGGGGCGATGTATATCCGCGCATCGGGCCTGGACGGCATTGACCGTGCCCATGGGGACCCTGGCCCCCTCGACTCCATCCGGAGTCGACTCCACACGGGTACCATGAACTTCGCCACGCTTCTGTCCGTGCCCGAAGCCCTGGACTTCCAGGAATGGGTGGGATGGGAGCGCAAGTATGAGCGTGTCCGCTACCTGCGGGACCTGTGGGTACGCGAGGCTCGGGATATCGACGGCGTGGACATCCTGACCCCGGACGACGACCGGCTCGTTGGCGCCATTACGAGCTTCCGGTTGAACGGTGGAACGACGGGCGATGCCAACCGCGAGGTAGTCCGGCGCCTGGCCGAAGAACACGGCATTTTTGCCGTCGCGCGCACGGGCGTGGATGCAGGCGACTGCGTCCGGGTGACACCGGCCCTCTACAATCTTCCAAACGATCTGAACAAACTGGTGATGGCGCTGCGTGCCATGGCCTCTTGAGCAACAATCATGATAAGAGCAGCTTTCCAGGGCTTTTTGACAGCACTTGTTGGTGCGTTCTTTCTGTCGGTGCCCGTGCAGGCGCAGGAAGACCTGCTGTCCCGATCCGATGTGGTTCGAGCATTCGAACGTATCGAGGCATCCTACGCGCCGTATGTGGACCTGCAGATTGCCATTTCCGAGGTGCCGGCTCCGCCCTTCGGCGAGACCGAACGCGCGCTGTTCATGCGGGACCTGTTCCGGGAGGGAGGCATCGAGAATGCCCATATCGATGATGCAGGCAACGTGATTGCGCTTCGTCCGGGCACAGGGGAGAAGACCTTGGTGCTGAGCGCCCACCTTGACACGGTGTGGCCCATTGAAACCGACGTGGCGGTGCATCGCGAGGGTACGCGGTTGACAGCACCTGGCATTCTGGACGATGCGGTGGGCCTTGTGTCGCTTCTGGCCCTGTTGGATGTACTGGAAGAAGGCGGGTTTGAGACGGAGACCAATCTGCTTTTTGTGGGGACGGTCGGGGAAGAGGGCCTCGGCGACCTGAAAGGCGTGAAACACCTGTTTCGGGAGAGTCCGTGGGCAGGGCAGATAGATGCCTTCGTTTCCATCGACGGCGCGGGACCGGCGCGCATCGTGACAGGCGCCACGGCCAGCAAACGCTACCGCGTGACGGTGACCGGGCCGGGCGGCCACAGCTACGGCGCCTTCGGAATCGTGAACCCCGCGCATGCTCTCGGCAACATCATGGCGCACTTTGCTTCCCTGGCGGTGCCTTCGGACCCCAAGACCACCTACAGCATTGGCCGCATCGGTGGCGGCACGTCGGTCAACACGATCCCCCAGGAAGTCTGGATGGAAGTAGACATGCGTTCCACGAGCAATGAGGCCTTGGCGGATCTCGAAGAGCGTTTCCTGGCTGCGGTTAAGACAGGTGTGGCCCAGGAAAACACGTTTCGGAAAGCTTCCGGTACGGAGCTTTCAGTAGATCCCAAGCTGATCGGGGATCGACCCACGGGTCAGACAGCCGAGACCTCGGCGCTGTACAGGGCTGCAGCCGAATCTTCCCGGCTCGTCGGTTTTGAACCGTCCACGGGCACGTCCAGCACGGACTCCAACATTCCCATGAGCATGGGTATTCCCGCCGTCACGATCGGTGGCGGCGGTTCAGGTGGTGGTGCGCACCGCCCCGAGGAATGGTACGACTTCCGGGATGCCCACCTCGGCGTGCAGCGGCTGCTGGCCATGGTGCTCTTGTTCGACACGTTCTCAAACGAGCAGTGAGCATCTCTAATACACCTTGTAACTACGGCGCCCTCTGTTTCACGGACGCTCCACGCATCAGGGCGCGATGCGGCGTTCATGCTTCACCCAGTCGACTTCCATGGTCCAGGTCGTGTCCATCGGGGATGCATCGATCTTCGCAAAGTTCAGGATGGCGAACAGGGGCTCCGATATGACGGTGCCAAGGCCATCGTTCCGTGCCACTTCCTCACCATTCAGGAGGAAGATCAGGTCATTTCCCTGCCACTCCACGCCGTACTCGTTGTAGGCATCGAGATCAGCCTCGAGATCGCGCTGATAGGTCCACCAATCCCCGTTGCAGGGTTCATCCTCCAACTCGATAATCGACCGTGCTACGTACTTGTCTTCCGGTGCGGCCGTGCCGTGATGTTCGAAAACATCGATTTCGCCCGAACCGAATTGGGGCCAGCATACGGTTTCGTCATCCTCCTGGACCGGAGGTTCATTATTGCGGGCCCCAAGCAGCCACCATGCGGGAAACATGCCGTTGGTGCCACTGCCAGCTACGCGCAGGCGGGCTGTCCATCGCCCTTTGCTGAACTCCTTCAGGTTTTTTGACGCGATGCGTCCGGCCACGTATTGTGTAGGAGGGTGTTGCTCTCCCTGCTTGCTCATGTTGTCGCAATCGATCGGCTCGCCCAGATCGATAACCCGTACCTTCAGGGTGCCATCCGACACCTCACGCGTACCATGTTCGCCGTCGCGCAGGTAGCACTGATCTTCATTGTTCACCCACAGGATCTGATCCTGCCAATTTTTTGGGTTGAAGACGTCGAAGTCGTCGAAGAATGTGGTTTCCCAACCCGAGTCGGCTGTGGCGGATGAGTCATGTGTCTCGGGGGTACAACCTACAACCGTCAAAAAAATGATCAGAGAGGAGAATAAGAGCGTGCTGTACTGTCGGCCCATGGTCTTGGTGGGTTGAACGTGAATGTATCGGGTGGGTCCGCGGAAGCGCATCGATGGTACGTTCCGTGCCTAGAACGGTTCGGGCGGGTACCTGCTTACTCAGCGTTCAAGGCTGGATAGAGCGCCCTGTAGCGGGCATAGGTCTCGCGGTGCAGTGCGGCAACACGGTCGTCCGGTTCGACGACGGGTCCGTCGTGCAGCGTTGTCAGGGTGGCCTCTGCGATCGTGTCCCAATGGCCAATGCCCAGCCCTGCGAGCATAGCTGCTCCCAGGGCGGCGCCTTCCGTCACGGAGGTTAACACAAGCGGAATCTCAAGGATGTCAGCAACGATGCGCTGCCAAAGAGGATGTTTCAGTGCGCCGCCACTGGCTTGAAGCGATTCAGGTGGAGAAAGCCCGCTTTCGGCCAACAGATTGAGATTATCCTTCAAACCGAAGGCAACACCCTCGAGCACGGCACGGGTCAAATCGGCTCTACCGTGTGCCAGCGACAAGCCCGTAAATGAGCCACGAGCGGATGCGTTGGCATGGGGCGTCCGCTCCCCACTCAGGTAGGGCAGGAAGATGATGTCACCACCGCCAGCAGGTACCCTTGAAGCTTCATCCATCAAGGTGTCGAAGGACACGGTTGGTGCCAGGGCGTCCCTGTACCACTGCAAGCTGCCAGCTGCCGACAGCATGACGCCCATGACATGCCATAGATCAGGAATGGCATGAGGGAATGCGTGTGTGCGACCCATTGCGTCAACCATGGGCCGGATGGTTGGCGCAAAAACAACGCCTGACGTGCCGATGGTCAGCGCGAAAGTATCTGGGGTCGTGGCGCCGACACCGACAGCTTGTGCCGCCTGGTCACCAGCCCCCGCAACAACGGGAATGCCTTTGGGAAGCCCGATTGCCTCGGAGGCTTGGGCGCTGACCATGCCCGTTACATCCGCCCCCTCATGGGTGGGCGGCATCCATGAAAGCGGGATATCCAGAGCATCCAATACCGCTTTGGACCAATCCCTGGTCTCGATGTCCAGAAGAAGGGTTCCACCTGCACCGGCGCGATCCGTGGCCAATTCGCCTGTCAATCGAAGTCGGATAAAATCCTTGGGCAGTAGCACATGCGCCACGCGGGCGTACAGGTCAGGCTCATGCCTGCGCATCCAGAGGAGTTTTGGGGCTGTGAAGCCTGCATAGGCATCGTTCCCTGTGAGTCGGACGAGTTCTTTCAGACCAAGCACTGTGCGTATATCATGGCATTCTGCCTCCGATCGCCCATCATTCCACAGAATGGCCGGACGCAGGACACAATGATCCGAGTCGAGAACAACGAGTCCATGCATCTGTCCCGTAAGCCCGATACCCCGGATGTCTTCGGGTGAGCAACCGGCGTTTGCAATGGCCTGTTCAGTGGCCTGTCGGGTTGCCTGCCACCACTCCTCGGGATCTTGCTCACTCCACCCTGCGCGTGGCGTCTGAAGGGTATGAGGGGATCTGCCAATGGCCTTGACCTCGCCGTCCGGATCCAGAATCAGCGCCTTGGTGGCTGTTGTCGAGATATCAAGACCAAGAAGCATGGATCAGCCCGGTAGGTATATGAACAGGCATCCCTTGACATTGACCACAAGGGGAGTGATCGTTGAAAGGTACGAGATCACTCCCATCTTCGACGGGTCCAGCTGATGGCGCCTGCGACGCAGGAACAGAATATCATGCCTTCGATGCCAGCGAGCGCCGTTTCTGTTGCCAGCGTGAATTCCACGCCACCGAAGAGTGCACCGAACGCATTGAGTTCCAGTCGCGAGTCCTGGAACGAGTCTGCAAGTAGTTTCAGACTTCCACCCAGGAGGTGCCCACCCAGAAGGGGGATGACCAGACCGGCGAACAGACCCGTAACAGCGGCGCCCGAAGCCGCTTGCCACGTCTCGGGGACGCGGGGAAGGCGATGGCCAAGCCACAAGCCCAGAGCGACAGCTATTCCCAGAGCCAAGCCCTCCGGGCCGCCTGTGATGCCTGCGGGTGCACGAC
>JAFMNH010000038.1:8658-22866 GCA_017859335.1 Rhodothermales bacterium
TTGAAGGCGTCCATCCCCAGCATTTTGGCTCCCGTTCCAACGGTCAGACCGCCGAGGGCCGCACCCGCAATGCCAACGCCTGCGCCGCGAATCGTTGCGCCATGCTTGCCCCAGAGGGCAGCCACGTACCCGGCACTGATTCCGGCAGCACCGGTCAAACCGAGCACAATGTTGAGTCCGAGCAGGACGAGAAGGGTGGACAGCGTACCTACGCCTGTCTCTGGCGAAGAAAGACTGAAGCCGTAAAGCAATCCCCCGAACAATCCAGCCAAGGCGCCGCCCATGCTGCCGCCAAGGGTAAGCGAGAACCATGGTGGCAGTGCGCCGGGTACCGGGAGAGTGGAGCCGTCAGATACCTTGATGACCTCCACCGGGGCTACAAACCGGTATCCATGACGGGGTACGGTCTGGATGAATCGGGGGGTGGCCGCGTCGTCTCCAAGAACACGCCTAAGCTCCTTGATGCACTGGGAAAGAGCACTGTCGCCAACGACCACATCGTGCCATACCTCGGAGAAGAATTGGTCCTTTTCCACCAATCTGGATTCTGCCGAGACGAGAAGGATCAGAGCATCCATGTAGCGCGCATTGACATCCAGACGCTGCTTTCCCTTCCAGAGCTGCCGATCCAGCACGTCAAGCTCGAACTCCTCAAATCGGAGGCGCGAGGACCTGGTTGGGGCATCATAATCAGAAGTGCTCATGGAAAGATCAGACTCGCCTCACGTCCTTGGGGCTGTCCTCGTAGATATTTGGATGTGCCAGTAATCCGGTCCGCATGGTGCCGACCGGCTTTAACGAACATACAACCCATCAAACAAATCACGTTCATGCCTCTGTTCTTCCAATTCCTGCTGCTTGGTCTCTTCGGCCTTGCGCTCTTCGGCCTCTTCCGATTTCTCGTGTCCCGCATGCCTGAGAATCGATATTACAAGTACGGGATCGGCCTGTGCATCGTTGCCGGTTTCTTGCTCTTCTGGATGAATGGCGCTGTGGGGATCATCGGCTCTGAAAACAACGATGCGAACATGATGTACCCTGGACTTCTGCTCCTGTCATTCCTGGCTTCCCTGGCAGTGCGCTTCAAACCCCGCGGCATGGTGTGGGTCATGCGTGGTTCAGCCGTAGCCCTCATCGCCATTGCCATCATCGCACTTGTGTTCAATGTCGGTGTATCCGGACCCGTTTGGCCATGGGATGTAATCTGGATCAGCGGCTTCTTCGTCGCACTGCTCTTGTTCGCCGGTTGGTTGTTCCAGAAAGCGGCGGACATGGAGGAGACCAGAACAGAGGGCGTTTCGTGACAGGATCACGGGCTGGAGAACAGTGCCTGGCCGTGATCGCGGGCGCCATGGGCTTTGCCATGTTGACCTACATGGTCATCGTGGAGGATGAGCCCGGAGCTGTTCCCCTGATCATGATCGTTTGCTCTGCGGTCTTGCTCTGGCGGGCACGAAGGTAGCCTGACCGTTGGGGGTGCAAGGTGAATCTTACGTAATAATCACAGGTCCTCTTTGAACGGGAGCGGGCCGGTCACGATTATGGTCGTAACGATGATTTTCACGCTTTCAAACCGACCAGAGGACGCTTCATGAGTACGAATGGTAAGTGCCCATTTACCGGGGCCATGACCAAGAATCAGGGGGGAGGCACGTCGAACCAGGACTGGTGGCCAAACCAGTTGAACCTGCGCATCCTGCATCAGCATCAACCTGCTGAAAGTCCGATGGGCGAGGACTTCGACTACGCTGAAGCCTTCCAGTCATTGGACTATGCTGCATTGAAGAAGGACCTGACGGATCTGATGACGGATTCGCAGGACTGGTGGCCGGCTGACTACGGTCACTACGGCGGTCTTTTCATCCGTATGGCCTGGCACAGCGCCGGGACGTATCGCACGGGAGATGGTCGTGGCGGCTCGGGTTCGGGTATGCAGCGCTTTGCGCCGCTCAACAGCTGGCCTGACAACGGCAACCTGGACAAGGCACGCCGCCTTCTGTGGCCCATCAAGCAGAAGTACGGCAACAAGATTTCATGGGCCGACCTGATGATCCTTGCTGGCAACGTGGCGCTCGAATCCATGGGCTTCAAGACGTTCGGATTCGCCGGCGGTCGTGAGGACCTGTATTCCCCCGAAGAGGACATTTATTGGGGAAGCGAAACCGAATGGCTGGGTGATAAGCGATATTCTGGCGATCGAGAGCTGGATAATCCGCTCGCGGCTGTCCAGATGGGGTTGATCTATGTCAACCCCGAAGGCCCGAACGGAAATCCTGATCCGGTTGCATCGGGCAAGGACGTGCGCGAGACGTTCCGCCGCATGGCCATGAACGATTATGAGACGGTAGCCCTGACGGCCGGTGGACACACCTTCGGAAAGATGCATGGTGCCGGACCTGACTCAGCAGTTGGTCGTGAGCCCGAAGGCGCCCCGATCGAAGCCCAGGGGCTCGGATGGCTCAGCACGCACGGCAGTGGTAAAGGCCGCGACGCCATAACGTCCGGTCTGGAAGGGGCGTGGACGCCCAATCCAACGACGTGGAACGACGACTACTTCCGCGTGCTGTTCAAGTACGAGTGGGAGCTCGTCAAGAGCCCTTACGGAGCCCATCAGTGGCAGCCGGTGAACCCGGATCCAGAGGACATGGCGCCTGATCCTGAGGACCCGACCAAGAAGGTGCCGATCGTGATGAGCACGGCAGATATGGCCATGCGCTATGATCCCGCCTATGCAGAGGTATCAAGGCATTTCATGGAGAACCACGAAGAGTTTGCGGACGCCTTCGCACGAGCCTGGTTCAAACTGACGCATCGCGACATGGGACCGAAGGCCCGTTTTCTCGGCCCGGAAGTTCCGGAGGAGGAGTTGAGCTGGATGGATCCCGTGCCTGCAGTCGATCATGACCTGATTGACGCAGATGATGTGGCCGATCTGAAAGGGGCCATCATGGGAACAGGCCTGTCGGTGCAGGATCTGGTCTTTACGGCGTGGTCCTCGGCGTCCACCTTCCGCGGTTCGGACAAGCGGGGTGGTGCCAACGGTGCCCGCATCCGCCTGGCGCCGCAGAAAGATTGGGACGCCAACGAGCCTGCCCGGCTTGCCAAGGTTCTGGATGCACTCGAAGGCATCCAGCAGAACTTCAATGCAGCCCAGTCGGAGGGCAAGAAGGTTTCCCTGG
This sequence comes from Rhodothermales bacterium, assembly GCA_017859335.1. Taxonomy (GTDB): domain Bacteria; phylum Bacteroidota; class Rhodothermia; order Rhodothermales; family UBA10348; genus JAAZVD01. Next base: position 11,838 of record JAFMNH010000038.1, read on the forward strand.
CCGATCTGATCGTACTTGCAGGGTGCGCAGGCGTCGAGAAAGCAGCGAAAGACGCAGGATTCGACGTTGCTGTACCCTTCACGCCGGGTCGCACGGATGCCACGCAGGAGCAGACGGACGTTGAGTCCTTCGACTGGCTCGAGCCCTACGCCGATGCCTTTCGCAACTACCAGAAAGAAGAATACGCGGTAACGGCCGAGGAAATGATGATCGACCGTGCGCAGCTCATGGGCCTGACGGCACCTGAGATGACAGTGCTCGTCGGCGGCATGCGTGCCCTGGGCGCCAACCACGGCGGCACAGCACACGGTGTCTTTACCGACCGTGTTGGTCAGTTGACGAACGACTTCTTCACGGGCCTCCTGGACATCGGAACGGTCTGGACTCCGACCTCAGAGTCCGAGGACCAGGCGAACCCGATGTTCTTCGATGGTCGCGATCGGGCTACGGGCGAGAAGAAGTGGACGGCTTCGCGCGCCGACCTCGTCTTCGGATCCAACTCGCAGCTGCGCGCCATTGCCGAGGTCTACGGACAAGCCGATGCAGCCGGGAACTTCGTGAAGGACTTTGTGGCAGCATGGGATAAGGTCATGATGGCCGATCGCTTCGAACTGGCCTGATTGAAGAGCTATAGGGTATGTGGTTTTCTGCGGGCGGCGCCGGTTTACCGGCGCCGCCCGCTCGTGTATTGGGCCTTTGCATTGGTCACAGTATCAATACGCTGATAAGCTGTTACGACCTGCCTGCTGGTTGCAGCTTGTGCCCCGTTCGCCTACCATGGAATGGTCCTTCCTCGCCCGTTCATCGCGCCACCTGCACATGAAACTATTACTGGCTCGCACCCTCAGTATTTCGATCCTGCTCATCCTGCCGTCACTGACAGGCTATGCACGTCAGGACGGCTTGGCTTTGGTCGGGGCGACCGTGGTTCCGGTCAGCAGCAACGAGATCATCGAGAACGCTGTCATTCTGATACGGGATGGTCGCATCATTCACGTCGGAGAGGACGGATCAGCCCCTGTACCCACGGAATTCGCCGTACGGCAGGTGAAGGGCAAATGGATCATTCCGGGCATCATCGATACCAATGTTCATTTGATCCTGACCACGGTTCCAGAGTTCTATGTCCGGTATGAGGAGAGTCTGGTGGACATTGCCATCCAATCGGCGCAGGTAGGGCTGAAGTATGGCATGACGACCATGGCAGATTCATGGGGCCCGCTTGAGCCTCTGCTGGAAGCCAGAGACCGTATTCGAAGCGGCGAGGTCGCAGGGAGTGACGTTCTCGTTGCAGGAAATATCATCGGAACGGGTGGACCGTTTTCTCCCTATTTCATGGATGGATGGGATCTGCGCGGCAAGTCACTGCGCTATGGAGGATGGGTCACCCCCGTCATCAAGAACCGGATAAATGGGCTCTGGGAAGCTGGAATGGGTCCGGAGCTCATGGCCTTGACTCCCGAGGAGTTGGCGGGGCGCATGCGGGAATATCTGGAACGGGGTGTCGACTTTGTTAAACTCGGTGTCAGTGGGCACGGTATCGAACCGGTAGAACCGATCTTGTTCACGGATGCGCAGCTCGACGCCATGGTAGCGGTCATCAATGAGGCAGACGTCCCATTCCAGACACATACCTTTTCCATCGCCAGTCTTGATAAGGCCATCAGGCTGAAGCCTGATCTGTTGCAGCATCCCAATGTCATGTACCCATCGTGGTTGGGTGCCTCTGATTTACAGAAAAGGGCCATCAAAGGACAGATTGATCGTATTTCGCGCGATGGTATCCTCTCCGGGTTGATGGCCATCCCGGAAAAGCGTCAGATCGAGATCTATCAGTCCTGGACATCCGGGCAAACCACGGATCCTGCATTGGACGAAATCATGCGCTTCCGTCAGCCGTGGTTTGAGGGTGTGTCCTACGATGCGCTGGCAGCCGGGCTGGCCGTATGGCTGGAATCAGGTATTCCTTTTACACTGGCAACGGATCAGGGACCAGAGGATAACGACCTCGGTCCCACGGTTTGGGGAAGGATGGGACGTGCTCATTTTGACCGGATGACTGGTCTGCAGGATGCCGGCGTCGATCCGTTGGATATCCTCAGGGCGGCTACGCTTCACGGCGCCAAGGCCTATCGGCTGGATGGCGATCGGGGAAGTATTGAGATCGGCAAGCGAGCCGACCTTATTGTGTTGACCGCAGATCCACTGCAGGATATCAGGCATGTCAGACTGATCGACATGGTCATCCAGAAGGGGCGCATCGTGGATCGTGAGGCATTGCCTGAACATCCCGTGCTCGACTACGATCCAGAACTGCCATGGCCCTACTGATGTGCTCCGAACTCCCACACTGTCCGTACCATGATTGAAGAATACCGTGCCGAGTTCAGGCGCTACAACGGTTTTGTCGAGTCCATTCTTGATCAGGTAGACGACGAACTACTGAATCGTCAGCCGGTGGCAGGAGGTAATTCCATTGCCATGTTGATCCGACACCTCAACGGTAATCTGCATTCCAGATTCACCGATTTCCTGTCCACTGACGGCGAGAAGGCTTGGCGCAACCGTGAAGATGAGTTCGCCCCCGTAATCCTCTCAAAAACCGAGGCGAGAACGCTGTGGAAGCAAGGATTCAGGATCCTTGATGACGCGCTCTCCTCGCTTGTGTCGACGGATCTGGATCGTGACGTATCGATTAGAGGTCAAACACTGTCCGTCCGTGCCGCCCTCCTGCGCAGCCTGGCGCATCTCAGCTACCACGTGGGGCAAATGGTGATCATGGCCAGAACGGGGACGTCCGAGGCATGGGTCTTCATGACCATCCCGCCCGGGCAAACAGCTGCGTACAACCAGAATCCCACCAGGGAACGGGGTTGATCCCGGTATCCTGTCTTTCCTCCGCACACACATGCACTCATCGTCAGAGACCTTCAGGCAACACGTTCAGGAGCCGTTCCTGATGTACAATACGCTGTTCCTGAATCTTCCATTCAAGGATATCCAGAAAACGGGAGAACGGATCCCGCTTCTTTTGCACGCCTGCGAGGCGGGCCTGGAGCGAGGTGATTCCCCTGAGCGCATCATGGATGTCTTCTTCACGGATGTGCTTCACATTGAGTCCCACGCGGAACGACTCGACTTCATGTTCAAGGTGGTCCAGTATGTCGAGCGTCAGGTGGTTCTCTTCGACTCGGTCGAGGAGGTTCATGCGAATGGCACAGGGATTTGGGCGGGCCGTCCACTGATGCAGCTGATACAGGGCGATGAGGCGGGACATTTCAAGAAGGCATTGTCCCGATTCCGCGCACGTCTTGTATTCACAGCGCATCCCACACAGTTTTATTCGCCCCAAGTATTGCGCATCATCAGTCGGCTGCGGCGGTTCATCCGCAGAGGTGATCGTCGGCGCATGACTGAAACCCTTCAGCAGCTGGGCATGACATCCATGCTTTCCTCGAAGAAACCGACCCCACTCGAGGAAGCCCACAATATCATCCATCTGATGCGCGAGCATCACTACGAAGCGGCTGCTCGGCTCTATCGTGACATAAAATCGGTCGTGGGTGACCCGGATTTTGCCAACGACCGATTGATTGAGCTGGGTTTCTGGCCCGGGGGAGACCGCGACGGTAATCCGTTTGTGACGGCGGACGTAACCCGTCAGGTGGCTGAGGAATTGCGATTGGCCATCATAAAATGCTACCACAATGACCTGAAGAAGCTTGATGCCAAGCTGACCTTCAAAGGTGTGACGGAGGATGTGGCTGCATTGAGACAGGATTTATATCAGGCGCTCTTTCGGTCCGAGCATACCTTTGACCCGAGTGCGTTTCTTCGTGCTCTTGGCGATATCCGTAACCGCATCCAACGCACATTCAATGGGCTGTATGTGGAAGATGTAGAGCTGCTAATGGATAAGGTTCGCCTTTTTGGCGCACACTTTGCCACCATGGATATCCGGCAGCACCATCGGATCCATGAGGAAGCCGTGCGCACCGTTCTGAGGGCGCAGGGTCGTATCCAGGAGTCTCTCGAAGAACTGGCTCCTGAGGATCTGAAACGGATTCTACTGACAGAATCAGTCGATCTATCCGTACTGGAGCCCCACACCATGGATCCGGTGGTTGCAGACGTCTTTTCAACGCTCAGGGAGATGGTCGCCATTCAGCAGCGCAATGGATCCCGGAGTTGCGAGCGGTACATCATCAGTAATGCAGAAGATATCTGGTCCGTTCTATACGTGTTCGCGCTTGCCCGTTGGTCCCTACAAACCGACGAGTTGCCCCTGGATATTGTACCCCTGTTCGAGAGCGTGAAGGGGATGGAGCGTGCAGCTGAGGTACTGAGACTGCTCTACGAGGACCCAACCTACCGGGGGCATCTGCACAGGCGAGGGTTCAGGCAGATCGTAATGCTTGGATTCTCTGATGGGACAAAAGATGGCGGATACCTGCGAGCAAACTGGTCCATTCACGAGACCAAGGTCGCCCTGACCAACGTCTCGCGTTTGGCCGGTGTGGAGGTTGTCTTCTTTGATGGTCGGGGAGGACCCCCGGCAAGGGGCGGCGGTCGGACCAACCGCTTCTACGCATCGCAAGGTCCGGACATCTCATCTCATGCGTTGGAGTTGACCATTCAGGGTCAAGTTATCACGAGTCTGTATGGGACGGGGGCTTTGTTCACGCGGAACGTGGAGGAATTGATACAGGCCGGTATCGGGGGCGGTGCTCCCGGCATCATTCCTCCAGAGCAGGCACGGGAAAGGATAGATCCTCCGGACCAGATGCTGCTCGATGAGTTGGCCGGCTACGCCCACGAGGCCTACATGGCACTCAAGGGGCACCCCAAGTTTGTACCCTACCTGGAGAAGATGAGTACGTTGCGATTCTATTCCCGTGTAAATGTCGGAAGCAGGCCCGTTTCCCGAGGCTCGAGCGAATCGCTAGTTTTTGAAGACCTGCGAGCTATTCCGTTCGTGGGCGCCTGGAGTCAATTGAAGCAGAACGTCCCAGGCTATTATGGTCTTGGTTCGGCCCTGAAGCGCTTGGAGGAGGAAGGTCGCCTGGACGAGGCCATGCGGCTCTTCCACAACGTTCCCTTTTTCAAGACACTGATGCTCAACAGCATGATGTCCCTGTCGAAATGTAATTTTGCGCTGACATCCTACATGAAGGACGATCCGGAATTCGGTTCGTTCTGGTCCCTGATAAGGGAGGAGTTCGATCGTACCCGTTCGTTGCTGATTGCCGTCTCGGGGTATGCGGATCTGATGGAGGAGGAGGCCGTATCCCGCATGTCGGTCTCAATCCGGGAACGGATCGTATTGCCGCTGCTTGTCATTCAGCAATACGCCCTGCAGCAGCTGAGCAAGGAACATCAGGCAGCATACGCTCCGGAGACCCTAGAAAAACTTGTAACCAGAACCCTGTACGGGAATATTAATGCCAGCAGGAATGCCGTTTAGTAGAGGTGTGTGGGCGATTATGCTCATGATCCTGGCCACCGTTGCATGCGATTCAACCGTAGATACCCTATCGGAGGAATGGGATCTTGCCAGCAGGGCATCTGACGCCTTGCCGGGGTCTACACTGATGGACCGGTGGCGGCCACTCTCGTTGGAGGAACGCGACGAGCAGATCGTGCAGGAAGTCCTGTCCGGAAACGTCCCGTCCTGGTTGCGTATCCTGAGAACGCTCTCTCTTGAACGGGTGGTGGACGGAGAGTGGGTTCCGGTTCGTATCGGAGTGCTACCGGATTACCTTGCCGTCGGATCGGACAATGATTATGTCTTGGTGCCCATGTCCCCTCAGGCTGCGCAGCGTATCGCAGATGCGACCGATATGATGCTGCCCACGAGCACGCTGGTGGACGAGATCTGGGCTCAAGCCGAGGTGAAGCTGGCGCCTCTGCCCATTCCCCCTTCATCGGCCATGACGACAGTGCCCGTTTTTCTTCAGCACGACTACAGGCTCGGCCTCCAGCGGGACTCATTGGGGGTGCCTGACAGCGCCTGGAAGGCGGGTCACAAGAAGGATGTCGTCTTGACAGGACGCATGAACACGCAAGCCGGTCGGGTTGCCATTTATGGATGGCATCGTACCAATGGGCAGCCCATCCAGTCGCTGTACACGGGTCACACAGATCGTTGGGTGGATTACAGCCACGGCATCCGGCTGGTATCCCGCTCCATTTTGATCGACGGCGAAGAGGCTGACTTGAAGGCCCTCCTCGAGGATGCTGACCGATCCAGATGGTTTCTGGGTGACGGCCCGATGCAGGAGGCATCCTACCCTATCAACTGACCAAACGGCTTGGCCATGAGCGGCAGCCATGCGATCCCGTCATTTACTGCCGAGGCGATTGACCACCTGCCGACCCGGTGTCTGTCCGGCCGGATTGTGATTGGCGATAGGCTTGTAGCGTTGCCCGCGCGGCGGCCGTGTCCCCAAGGGCCAGCTCGAGACGGGCGCGGTTGTACAACATGACCGGAGAGGATGGACTGATTCGCTCCGCCTCGGACAGGGCCACGGCCGCCGCGCGCCACCGCTCCTGCCTGATCTGCGTAACGGCCAAGGCGTTCCAGAAGTAAGCTCCGTCTGTCCTGTTCGCCCCGAACAGGGCCATTTTCTCCAGCTCAGCATCCCATGATGAGCTTGGCAGGTATCGTCCGATGATTTCTTCCATGAGCTTCCCATTGAACGGCTGCCAGTTGAAGAGGGCGTAGTAGTAGCGCAATGCTTCGGCAGAGTCTTTCCGCATTTCATGCAGTCCTGCTCCCTGCAGCAACGCGTTCTGCGTATTCAGGGAGGTTGCCATGACGGCAAGTGCCAGCGAGTCGGCAAGCAATCCGCTGCGTTGTCGCTCATTCAGTAAGGCTTCGTATGCTGTCCGTGCCGAGGCGGGGTCGCCCTCCAGGTTGAAGGGGTAGTCCGAGAGGAGACGATCAATCAAAATACCGGCCTCGGAGTAGGCAAGGCCGTCAATCATTGTATGGTCCCAATCCAGCACGAGGGGCCGTGGCTCGAGACCCCCCTCGCTCAGGATGGACACGGCTGCGGGCGCCATGGAGGCGGCCATCAGTTCATACCCTTCGGCGGTAGGATGCAGATGATCTGTGAAGAGGTCATAGCCCGGGATACCGGTGGCTGAGGCCTTCGAGAAGGTGGCTTCCGTGTCTACCACCGTCACGTTCCTGCGCTCTCCCCACGAGCGTATGATCTCATTGACGGCTGATGGTGCCCGGAAACGAATCTGATCCAGATCCCGCGCTCGATGAAAAAGGGTAGCTGCTGCAGCCGTGTCTCCAGCTGCCAATTCCCGGTGGGCCTGTTCAAAAGCTGCAACGGCATCCTCGGTTTGGGACAATGGATGCTGTTCCCTCAGATTGGCAGTGAGAGTAGCTGCAAGAACGGGTATACGCTCGCGCTCGAAGTGATCCAGCACACGCGACATATTGGACCGGAATTGCTCGAGGCCCGCCTCGTACACGCTCCCCCCAAAAACGATTCCTGCATCCTGAACCACACGGGCCATCATCGTCCGCTCATTGGCTCCGGCATTCAAGCCATAGTCTGGCGGCCCTAGGATCAAATACTCCAGTGCCTGAACGAGGAGAGACCGCTTGAGGGTAAGAATCGCTCGACCGAACCATGCCCCTTTGGGATACCATGTTCCGGTTGTTCCCGCGCCGAAGGCTCCATAGAACTCGTTGTGTCCGGTATAGACGACCACAAGGTCAGGATCCATGGCTGAAACGTGTCGGGACAGATCCCAGAGAGTATAGCTGTTGACGGCCGTCATACCCAGGTTGATGACCTCCAAAGGTCTGTCAGGGTAGGAATCGGTCAACCGTTGTTCCAGAAACGCTGGAAATCCATGATACCATTGATAGGGGAATCCAGCGGTAGAAGAGCCTCCGAGCACGACCACCCGAATACCGTCGGCCGGTTTGGGAGAGCGGAAGGGGGTAAAGGCAACCGCTGGAAGGAACCCCCGGAAGTATCGGCCCGGGTATTCGGGATTGACACCAACCCAACCGTCCTTGTTTTCAATCGGTTTCAGGATATCTCGTCGTGTTTCAGCAAATCCTGAAAGTCGCAAGCCCATTTCCGCGGTTAAAAGCAACACAACGGGCAAGGCAACCAGTGCCGAAATGAATAAACGCTCTTTGGACGTTTTATGCATGCTTGCGATAGATTGATTGGAGGGTTATCATCTTGAAAAGGTTTTCAGGATGCACGCACAAGCGTCTGCGGGCCGTACCCACTCAGGTTTTTGGACATTATGGGCGTTACAATTCGGGATGTTGCAGAGCATGCAAAGGTATCGATTTCCACGGTATCCCGGGTGCTCAATGATACCTGCAAGGTAAAGGAAGACAAGCGGCTGCGCGTGCTCAGTGCGGCTCGCGATCTGGGGTATACTCCGAACCCGGCTGCGCAAAGTCTGCACTCGCGTAAAACGGGTGCCATCGGGATCCTGCTCCCGTATGTATCGGGAGATTTTTATGCAGAGCTGTTGAATGGAATTGACAGCGCCGCCCAGGAAGAGGGGCATATGCTGTTGATTTCTACCTCCCATAACTCTGAGGAAGAACTGGCCGCTGCCCTGCAGGGAATGTATCGGCGTGTGGACGGTATTCTGGTCATGGCCCCTGTTCTTACTTCCAACCAGGTACTGGCCTCTGCTCCATCTGGTCTCCCGGTCGTTTTCCTCAATACCCGCACGGAAGGGTCCAAGATTCCCCTCATATCGTTTGACAACTATGGGGGAATGCGTCAGATGACAGAATATCTGATCGGGCAGGGGCACAACCGGATTGGATTCATAACGGGTTCAGCCGCTGCCTTTGATGCTGCGGAGCGTTTCCGGGGATATCGTGAAGCCATCCAGTTAGCAGGGTTGCCTGTCGATGAGGACCTTGTTGTTCAGGGGGAGTTTACCCAGCAAGCGGGTTTCGAGGGCGCTCGTCGCCTCCTTTCACTGTCCGAGCCCCCAACAGCCATCATGGCTTCCAATGATGTGGCAGCCATTGGCGCGTTGAGTGCCATAAGGGAGAGTGGTCTGCGGGTCCCAGAAGATGTGGCCCTGACGGGATTCGACGACATTCCTAGTTCATCGTTTACCTTCCCGCCCCTGACGACCGTACACATTCCGATCTCCGAGTTGGGCAAGCGGTCGGTCAGGCTGTTGTCATCGGCCATCGCCGCGCACGGGACCTCGGATCGTATCCTGTCCGAAAAGCTTCCCGTGGAGCTGCGTTTGCGGGCTTCAGCCTGAGGCACGTGCCATGCAGAGGCAAGCGACATCGTGCATCATACGTGCTTCCGCTCGGTTGCTTCTGGTCCTGTTGCCTGTTACCCAGAACGTCTTGGGTCAGGACTGGCAGTTGGTGTGGAGTGATGAGTTCGATTCGGGACTGCAACCAGACCCCGAGAATTGGTCCTACCAGGTCGGTGCAGGAGGGTGGGGCAACAGTGAATGGCAGTACTACACCGATGCCCGACCGGAAAATGCCCGCTTGGAAGACGGGCGACTAATCATCGAAGCGCGGAATGAATCATACGCAGGAGCTCCATACACCTCTGCAAGACTCCGCACGCTGGGAAAGGGGGACTGGACATACGGCCGCTTCGAGATTCGGGCGAAGCTGCCCGAAGGTCTTGGCACATGGGCAGCCATCTGGATGATGCCATCTGAAGCTGCCTATGGTGATGGCGGCTGGCCGGACAATGGTGAGATCGACATCATGGAGGCGGTGGGGTTCGAGCCGGAACAGTCGCACTCCGCCATTCATGTCAATGCGCTCAACCATATCCGGGGCAATAACCCCTCCTCTACGGTAACCAACCCGACATCGCGATCTGATTTCCATATCTACGCCCTTGAGTGGACGCCATCGCAGATCACCACCTTTGTCGACGAGACACCCCACCTGGTCTACGAGCGGGTAGAGGGCGATTGGACCCGTTGGCCCTTCGATAGATCATTCCATTTGATACTGAACCTGGCTGTCGGGGGGACATGGGGTGGCCTCCAAGGGGTTGATCCCTCACACTTCCCGGCGCGCTTCGAGATAGACTATGTGCGGGTATTCGAAGACGCCTCGGGTCCACCACAGATTACTCTCGAAGGGCGCAACCCTCGCCAGGAAGGGAGTGGGTTCGTGCGCTACGAACCCGGTGATAGCGTCAATCTGTTCGCACAGGCCTCTGACAGGGATGGCGACGTTGTCCGCCTTGCAATCAGGCAAGAGGACGGTTTGCTGGCCACCGATACGCAATCGTCATTGGAGCACGCGATTCATGCTGCATCACCCGGGTGTTATGCGCTTGTCGCCATGGCGCAGGACAGCGATGGTTGGGAGGCTATTTCCGATACCCTCCACGTACAGGTCGGTGATACCTGTGTTCAGGCGCCCTACTTGATGACCCCGCCCACCGTACCTGGAACGTTTGAGGCGGAGTATTTTGACATCGGGGGCAGCGGTGTCAGTTATCTGGATTTGTCTGAGGTCAACACGGGAGGCGCACTGCGTCGGAACGACAGTGTGGATATCGGGCAGTCAAACGACATCGGTGGAGGATACCAGATCCAGGATGTGACCTTCCGGGAATGGATAGAGTACACCGTTGACGTATCACAGACGGGTTTCTACGTTTTGGAGGCTCGATTGGCGGCAACCAAGGATGGCTCCATATCGCTCTCCGTGGATGGGGAGGAGTGGCCCGATGCGCTATCGTATCAGTCCACCAACTCGACCTCTTTCTTCCGGGATGCCCGGCTTGATGGCATCTGGCTCGAAAAGGGTCATCGAACGCTCAGGATGACATTCTCCACATTCGGCGTGTACCTCAACAGGTTCGAGTTGAGCCTCTCTGGCTCGACAGAGGTTGATCATCTGCCTGAGCGTACGCCTATCGTCTTCGATGCCTTCCCCAATCCGTTTGGGGAAGCCATAGCCATTACGTTGAGCAGGTCCTTGCCACGAGGCGGCGTGCTCCAACTGTATGACGCAACGGGTCGGCTG
>JAFMNH010000133.1 GCA_017859335.1 Rhodothermales bacterium
TCGTACCAGATTTCGTTCATGTACTGGTCGACGGCAAGATCGTCATGTCGGGCGGAAAGGAGCTGGCGCTAGAGCTCGAAGAAAAGGGATACGACTGGATCAAGGCAGAAACGCCCCAGACGGCCTGACGCATCCCCGAAGCCCCATCATCATCTCGACCCGGATTGACCGTGCAGATCGAACAGAAACTTTTCGAAGAAATCAACGCCCGCCTTCAACGTCAAGGCGCCACAGGCGGAAACGGCTGGGCATCGACCCGCCGCTTGGCCGCGGGTGCGTTCCAGGAAATGGGCTTGCCCACCAAGCGCAGCGAGGCCTACAAGTACACGCCACTGGCCAAACGTGTCGCAGACGACCTCTCATTGGAGAACCTGGCTGACACAACCCGTGCGGACAGGAAACTGGAGGATCTCGAGGGAATCCATCTTTCGACCACTAATGGCCTGTTGGACACCACGCCTTCATCCTTGCCGCAGGGAGTGACCATCAGTTCGCTGGCAGATGCCTATGAGAGCAATCGGATATTCGTCAACGACCACCTATCGCGTGCCTTCGTAGCTGATCGGGATGCCTTTTCCTCACTGGCGGCCGCTGCCGCTGAAGACGGCATCCTCATTCATGCCGCCGCTGGTACGAGGATCGATACGCCCATCGTCATCCACCATGACAGCGTCGCGATCTCCGGCTTGGTGCAGCCGCGTATTTTGGTTGTTGCCGACAAAGGGGCCTCGCTCAACCTTGTCGAACGGTTTGGCCACGCTGAGGGTAGCTCCGTTTTCGAGAACCGTATTGCCGAAATGATCGTGGCTGACGGCGCTTCGATCGACCATGTCCTGATCTACGAGCGCAGCCAGCAGTCAACGTTCGTCAACGGTCTGCATGTGTACCAGGAGGGATCCAGCCATTATGCAACCAACACCATTACGCTCGGTGGCGGCATGGTGCGCAACAACCTGCATTTCCTCCCCGACGGCGAGGAGTGTGAGACCCATCTGAACGGTCTCTACATTGCACGCGGATCAATGCACGTGGACAATCACACGTTCGTGGACCATGCGAAGCCGAACTGTGAGAGCAACGAGCTTTTCAAGGGTATCATAGCCGACAGCGCCACCGGCGTGTTCAATGGAAAAATCCTGGTTCGCCAGGATTCCCAAAAGATCAACGCCTACCAATCGTCCAAAAGCATCGTCCTGGATCGCTCCGCCAGCGTGTACGCCAAGCCGGAGCTTGAAATCTATGCCGATGACGTGCGCTGCAGTCACGGAGCCACGACGGGTGAATTGGACGAAGACGCCCTTTTCTACCTGCGCGCCCGAGGAATCGCGCCGGAAGATGCCAGGCTGCTGTTGCTGGAAGCATTTGCCCGGGATGTGGTGGACCTGATCGGCCACGAGCCCGTGCGTGACTACCTCTACACCCGTCTCCATACCCTGCTCAAGGCACACGCTTCCTGATGAACCTGACTGCAGCATCGTCCATGACCAGCCAACCTGATATCGGGACTCTCCGATCCCAGTTTCCGGCACTCCAGACGGAAGTGCATGGGAAGGAAGTGGCCTACCTGGACAATGCAGCGACCGCACAGAAGCCACTCGCCGTGCTGGAACGCATGGAGCAGTACTACCGCCGCGAGAATGCTAATGTGCACCGCGGGGTACACACGATGAGCCAGGTCGCCACGGATGCTTACGAAGGAGCGCGCTCACGGATGGCTTCCTTCCTGGGAGCCTCGGACCCGCGCGAAATCATCTTCACGCGAGGAACCACGGAGGCCATCAACCTGGTGGCCAACACCTTTGGATTGGGCTTTTCATCGGGGGATGAGATCCTGATCTCCGAGATGGAGCATCACTCGAACATCGTGCCCTGGCAGCTGCTCAGTGAACGAACGGGTGCGAGACTCCGAGTGGTGCCCGTTACGGACGAGGGCGAACTGGACTTGGAGGAATTCCGGATGATGCTGTCCAAGCGCACCAAGCTGGTGGCCCTCGTGCACGTGTCCAACTCCCTGGGTACGATCAATCCCGTACGTCGCATCATAGCCGATGCCCACAGCATGGGTGTACCGGTGCTGTTGGACGGTGCGCAAGCCGTCCCTCATGCCAAGGTGGATGTGAAGGAACTGGATGTGGACTTCTACAGCCTGTCCAGTCACAAGATGTTCGGTCCAACGGGCGTTGGCCTGCTTTATGGTAAGACAGAACATCTTGAGGCCATGCCGCCATGGCAAGGCGGCGGGGACATGATCGAACAGGTAGACTTTGCGGGAACGACCTTCAACGAGATCCCGCACAAGTTCGAGGCTGGTACGCCGCATATCGCAGGCGTCATTGGCATGGGCGCTGCAGCCGATTACATGGAGGATATCGGCTGGGAGGTCATTGCCTCACGGGAGCAGGATCTGCTCACGTACGGTACGGAGCGTCTAGCTGCCATCGATGGCTTACGGATTGTCGGAACGGCACCACAGAAAGCTGCTGTCATCTCGTTTCTCTTGGGTAATGCCCACCCATATGATGTGGGAACGGTTCTGGATCGGTTGGGCATTGCCGTTCGTACGGGACATCACTGTACCCAGCCGCTCATGAAGCGGTACGGTATCCCAGGAACCGTGCGAGCATCGTTCGCCTTTTACAACACCCGCGAAGAAATAGATCGGTTGGCTGCCGGTCTTGAGCGCGCAGCCAGTATGCTGTCATGAGCACACTCGATGATCGTGCCTCCGAACTGGTCGCCGAATTCGAATTGTTCGACGACTGGATGGATCGATATCAGTATGTGATTGACCTCGGTAAGGAATTGGACCCCCTTGACGAGGCCTTCCGTACGGATGATTACCGCATCCACGGATGCCAGTCCCAGGTTTGGTTGCAGCCGGGCGATTCCGCGGGCAGCGTGCATTTCAAGGCAGACTCCGATGCACAGATTACGAAGGGGCTGATTGCTATCCTGCTAAGGGTCGTGAACGACGCCCCTGCCACCGAGGTGGCCAGAGCCGATCTGGCATTCCTTGACCAGCTGGAATTGAAGGAGCACCTCTCCCCTACGCGCAAGAACGGTCTTGATGCCATGATCAAGCAGATCAGGCTGTATGCCGGAGCCCTTGCCGCACGATCTGCCGCTTCGAATTAAGCACTACCCGGCATCCACCTGAACAGGCGTAAGTCAGTATCCATGAGCGACGCACCAGAAAAAAAGACCGAGGCCAAACCTGAAACCGGAAAGACACCTTCCGGACATCTCGTGCCGGGAGATTCTGCGTTGGCAGACAAGAAGTCCGCTGACCTGCCCAAGACAGAAGTGAAGGTTACCCAACCTTCCGAGTTTACGGATGAGCAAATCGAGGAGCAGGTCGTTGAAGCCATCAAAACAGTCTACGACCCGGAAATCCCCGTCAACGTGTACGACCTGGGCCTGATCTATGGCATCCAGGTCAATCCGGATAAAACGGTCCTGGTTACCATGACGTTGACCACGCCGAACTGCCCAGCCGCGGGCTTCCTGCCCGGGCAGGTCGAAGCCCGCGTGCGGCACCTGCCCATGGTGGAGGACGCGCGGGTGGAGATCACGTTCGACCCGCCGTTCTCACCCGAAATGATGTCCGAAGAAGCCAAGTTGGAGCTGGGATTCCTGTAGCGCTCCTCGACAATCACATGGCCTGACGGGGTCCGCGTTCGCCGAAAGTGTATTCTTTGGGAGGCGTCTCTCCGCGCAGGTGCTGTACGAAGTAATCCCAACGTTTGCGCATCCAGAAGTTGCCCTGTCGAAATCCGTGGCGGCTGTTCGGGAAGATGTACATGTCGAAATCCTTGTTGGCATCCATCAGCTTCTCGGCTAGAATCAAGGTGTTGTTCGGCGGTACATTGGAATCCATGCTTCCATGGGCAATCATGAGCTTGCCTTTCAAGTTCTCCACCTCGAGCTGGTTGGCCTGGTTGTCGTAGTTGGTCGTACCGTCCTCATTCTCGACCAGCAGACCCTGCCATTTTTCGCCCCAGTCATCTTCGTAGATGCGGTTGTCGTGGTTGCCTGCCCCTGCAATACCCACCTTGTAGAAGTCCGGGTGACGGAGCAGGGCTGAGGCCGTAGCAAATCCACCGCCGCTGTGCCCCCAGATCCCGACACGATCCAGATCCATGTACCGGTTCTCTGCGGCTAGCTGCTGGATGGCGGCAATCTGGTCAGGCAGCGTATTGTCTCCCATGTTGCCGTAGTAAAACTCATGGAAAGACTTGGACCGGCCCGGCGTGCCCATTCCGTCCACTTCCACAACCACGAAGCCCAACTCGGCAAGGGCCTGTTTATCGCTGCGGGCTGCGCGGAAGGCCCGTGAGCCGACCGAACCCGACTGCGGACCAGGATAGACGTAGTTGAGGACCGGGTACGAGCTGTTTTCGTCCAGCTGCGTGGGCGTGTACATGAGGCCCCAGATATCCGTCTCTCCATCACGCGCCTTGACGTGCACCGGCGTGGGCGGCTGCCATCCGGTGGCCAGGAGCTGGCTGATGTCAGCTTCTTCCAGCTCCATCACCAGTTCGCCTTCGGCCGTACGCAGAACCGTAACCGGCGGGACGTGCGGTTCGGAATAAGTATCAGTGAAATAGGCGCCGTCCGGAGAAAAAGCCACCGAGTGCGTGGCCGCTTCTGGTGTCAGGAGGCGCAGGTCGGAGCCGTCGAAGTTGACTGAATAGAGATAGTCGTAGTACGGATCGCCCGGCTCCCTATTCGACCCGATGAACCAGATCTTACGCTGGTCTTCGTCCAGACGCACAATGCGCTCGAACAGCCAGTTGCCCGAGGTGATGGCATTCTTCAAGTTGCCCTGCCGATCATACAAGTAGAGATGGCCCCAGTCGGTGCGCTCACTCCACCACAGGAATTCGTCCGTTTCCTCCAGGAATCGCCAGTTGATATCCCCAACGCCGGACTCGTAGAAGGTCTCCTCGCGTTCATGAAGGACGTCCGTCACGGCGCCTGTTTGGGCATCCGCAATGCGCAGCCAAGCATCCTTGTGGTCCCTGCTGCTGGAAACGAAAGCGACTTCGGAGCCGTCGGCTGCCCAATCGATGTCCGCCCAGCCACCCCGATAGGCCACATGGTCGGTA
>JAFMNH010000039.1 GCA_017859335.1 Rhodothermales bacterium
GGAAGGGATGCTGCGCGCAATACCAACGGAGCGGGTTGGGGTGTGGGAGGTAGAATGAGGGCAAAATAAAACGGCCTCTGGAACGTTATTGACAGAGGTCGTATACCACCCTATAATACGAACCGGCTCCTTCATTGATACGCCGACCTTTGACCCCTAAGCCCATGCGCGCATCCCTTTTCGCTCTGCTCTTCGTGTTTGCCCTGATGACGGCTGTGGCGACCTCCGACCCGGCACACGCCCAGCTGCGTCCCAGTGGTTCGGTGGTGGAGTCCAGTGTCCGGCTCTACGACCAGGGAACGCCGGGTTTTTCGTTGAATCGGTTCTTCACCCCGGAGCACTTCCGTATGAGCCACTCGTTCGAGGCGAGCTCTTCAAGCTGGGGTGGCGGTACATCGATGGCCATGTATACCAACACCATGCAGTGGCAGTTCAACAACAAGTTGGCTGCCCGGCTGGATGTATCGGCTGCTTCCCAGATGGGCGGTGACCAACGGTTGGCTCAAGCCATGGGACAGAGCCAAGGTCAGGTGTTCGTGCGCAACGCCGAGATTGCGTACCGACCGACAGGAAACATCCAACTTCACCTGAGCATGCGCCGCAGTCCGTATGGTTCGTACATGAGCCCGTACGGTTACTACGGAAATGCCAATGACCGGTGGGCACAATCGTCCTCCTTTCGAGCGGATTTTGGACCGTCCGGTCGGGATCTCTTCTGGAATGACCGGTTGAACTGAGGGTCATCACCCATCCCCCGTCTCCCGCCTTGGCCCGTCCATCCGGCAATCTCCTCCTGAACAGTGTTCTCGTGCTCTTTCTGGGCGCAGCGGCCGTGTTGCTCTTTGCATTTGGTCAGCGCTTGGCATCCCCCAGACCGGATCCGGAACGTCTGCACAACCCCGGTAACCTGATCGGTGACTTCATTCAACTGGAAGTCATGAATGGAGCCGGGGTAGACGGTCTGGCAGCCGAAATGAGCGACTATTTGCGGGATGTGGGGTTCGATGTCGTCGCTGTGGACAACTACGTGCAATCCGACGTGGCCCGCACCGTCGTCATGGATCGGATCGGAAACCCGGATGCAGCCCAGCAGATAGCCTTGGCGCTGGGGCTTGAGGAAGATCGTATCCAGCAAGAGCTCAAGCCGACTTGGTTTCTGGACGCCTCCGTCATCATTGGCCAGGATTATGCCAGCCTGAAACCTTTTGTGGATCGTTTACCGCCGCCATCGGTTGACGAGTAGGTAATCCATAACATAGACGGATCCATCAAGTTGCCATTTCCTTGATGCCGGGCTCGCTGAATGTGGCTCGTCCGTTCAATTCACCCTACTGCCGGGAATGGATCCCGGGGAGATCGACCCTGAGCGAAAAGAAAACATCCACCCCAAACCGGGAGGACCTGGAAGCCTCCCTGAAAAAAGGTGCTCCTGAACGGTCAAAGGACAAGAAACGACAGACTGCCGCATCAACCCGATACATTGCCCGTTTGGCCGTCGATGCCATTCTGGACAAGAAGGGAAAGGATATACTGATCCTGGATGTGACGGGCGTCAGCGGCGTGGCTGACATCTTCATCATCGTTACGGGAGACTCCGACTTGCAGAACAGGGCCATCGTTGAGTCGGTGCGCATGAAACTCAAGGAAGAAGCCTCGGAGCGCCCGTGGCACGTGGAGGGTACCGATCATCATCACTGGGTCCTGATGGACTACGTCGACCTGGTTGTACACGTCTTCCTGCCGGAACAACGGGCTTTCTACGAGCTTGAGCGTCTGTGGGGCGATGCACCGCGTGCCGAAGTGCGCGACGATCAGCAGGCGTCCGATATCGCGCTGCTGGCTGACTGATTCCTTTTCTGGAGGGCGAATAGCGACATGCCTTTTTTCAGCACACATCACCCGGGGGGGGCACCATCGATGCTGCGCGCCGCGCTCTTCATTGTGGCGCTGACCCTGATGCAGGGATGTGCTGCACTGCGACCCGACATCACGGCGGAAGAGGCGTATGGTCATCGCGTGCAAGGGGAGGACCGGGAGGGTCGTTCGACCATCAGCGTAACGCCTCCTCAGGAGGATGTGACCTACCGGTTTTTTGATGCCACATTCGACACGGTGACCATTCGACCGGATGTC
The DNA here is from genome assembly GCA_017859335.1 of Rhodothermales bacterium. Taxonomy (GTDB): domain Bacteria; phylum Bacteroidota; class Rhodothermia; order Rhodothermales; family UBA10348; genus JAAZVD01. Next base: position 2,134 of record JAFMNH010000039.1, read on the forward strand.
CTCACGCCCACAACGGCTCGAGAGGGGGTTCCTGTGGAGGTTCTGGTTAAAGGGGCTTTTCCAGATGCCTGCTCCGAACTTCATGAGGTCACGCAGCAGCGGGCTGGTAATCTGGTCCTGGTCACGCTGACCATGCGTCGACCTCAAGGCGTTGTGTGTGCGCGCGTCCTGAGGCCCTACCGGTTCTATCTTGATCTGGAGGGCCGTTTCGTAACGGGATCGTATTCCCTGCGTCTGAACGAGGAGTCGCACGCGTTCGAAGTGGCTGCGCCCACGGGTTCCTGAGGAGGGATGCCCTGCGTGTGACGACCTCCATCGCCTGATGGGTTCCTTCTGTTGTCATCCCCAGTCCTCTGCATCCATGTCCAGAACGCTTCCTGTGCTTTTCGGCTCGCTGGTAACGGCCGGCTTCCTGCTCGTTTCAACCGGCGCGGCCGTCAACTCGGGCGGTGCACCGTCAGGCCGCACCGGCGCTCCCGGAGCCCTGACCTGCGCAGACTCGGGCTGCCATGCATCCTTCGGATTGAACGCAGACGGCGGTTCGCTTACCCTTGAGGCGCCATCATCATGGCAGCCCGGCATCCCGGTGGATCTGCGGCTGACCGTGGAACGCGCCGGTGCGGCCCGGTTCGGTTTCTCCGTCACGGTTCAGGATGCGAATCAGAACATGGTAGGGGCCTGGGAGCTCATTCCGGGACAGGACACGGCCTTTTCAGAGTTCGGAGCCGATCCCACTCATGTGACCCATGCGCCGGCTGTCAACACAAATGACACCCATACCTGGCAGTTACGCTGGATTCCCCCGGCGCAGGATGTGGGTCCGGTCACGTTCTACGCGGCCGGAAATGCCGCCAACGGCGCCCAAGGATCGGCCGGAGACTATATCTACACGTCATCCCTCTCCCTGCCTTCGGGAGCCGGCGTACACGCCGAATCATGGCAGGTCCTTCCCTTCAATGTGACATCGGTCTATCCACTGCCCGCATCGGAGCGGGTCAACCTGGCCCTCGAAATGGACCGCACGGCGCCCGTTACCCTCCATCTCTACGACGCAACCGGGCGATCCCGGGTGCTGGAAGAACGCATGGCGCCCGCCGGAACCACCATGTTGAGCATTGATACCGGCTCGCTGAGCCCGGGCACCTACCTGTGGCGCGTTGTCGTGGATGGGCACTCACGAACCGGACTGCTACCCGTTACGCGGTAAGTTCTGCCTTCCTAGTTGGCCGGTCCGCCGGCTTCCTCCTCCGAGGCATCCCGCATCGTATTGTAAAGCGCCTCCACTTCGTCAGCCGTTTGACGATAGGAGGGATCTCCGATGGTCTCACCGATCTCGTTCGTAAACGCTGCGTAGGCTTCAAAGTCCTGCGTTTCGAGATACGCCCCTTGGATGATCTCGATGAATCGGGCCACCCGGGCCATTTGATTATTGCTGTTGGAGGAGAGGGCCTGTCTGAGACGATGCAATACCAGCGGCTCTGCCTGTTTCCAAAGGCCGGCTGCTTTTTCGCTTTCCCCAAGCACAGCGTAGGCCTGTGCCATGAAGGCAAATGAGGTTTCGTCGCCCGGGATGGTTTCAAATGGCACCTGCTCCATGAACCAGTCCAGGAGGGCCAGCCCGTCCTCTGCCTGTCCCGCGCGCGCCATGGACTCGGCCGTGTGAGAGAAGATGTTGCGGTAATTGTCTACCATGCGACGGATATTCTCGTCGAAATAGACATCGGGGTCATTGAGGCCCGTAAAGCGGAAAAGGCGCAGTTTTTCGGCCGTGATCTCGGGGACGACACGTCCGAGTTGCTCGCGATGCCGGATGGGCACGACGCGGTAGGCTTGTCCCTCCAACTGAAAGAAACTTCCGCCCTCGGAGGGTTCATTCAATCCCAGCTGTCCGCTGGGCGCGACGGTCACAGCAAAATATATCGGTCGCTTCCAATTCTGCTGGGCATTGGTCAGGACGATGTTCAAGGCTGCCTGATCTGCTCCGTAGAGCAGATTGATGTCCTGGGAGAACGGGCGTCCCTCCAGGTACCACCGCATGGGGCTCTCGATCAGAGTGGAATCTTGTGCCGGGATGAAGCCCGTCATCTCGGAGCGGCCGAAGAGGGCCTCGCGATTCACGGGTACCTCAAGCTCCCGGGGCTCCCAGCGGATGATCTCCAGCTGGTCGATGACCTCTTCCGGCAGCGAGATCGGAAGGGGATCGGAGTCCCGTGATGCCTGATTCTTGAGCTGGCGGATATACCAGGGCGTGTTGAGGAGCGAAAGGTTTGTGACGCGTACGTCCTGACGAACACCCTCGACCTCCTGCAGATACCAGAGAGGGAAGGTATCGTTGTCACCATTGGTGAACAGGATGGCGTTGTCCTCAAGCCCGATCAGCATGTTGTAGGCGTAGTCCCCGGCAACATAACGTCCGCTGCGGTCGTGGTCGTCGTAATTGACCACCATCATGAGGAGGGGGACGGCCGTGAACAGTGCCCCTGCTACTACGGTCAATGCTTGCCGCAGCCCTTGGGGTTTGAGCCGCTGGGCCAGTTGGTCGGCAGCCAGCCGCATGAGTCCCGTGGCACCGATACCCACCCAGATACTGAAGGCGAAGAAGGAAGCCACATAGGCATAATCGCGCTCCCTCGGTTGGAACGGCGTCTGATTCAGGTAGAGGATGATGCCCAGTCCGGTCACGAAGAAGAGGACCAGGACAGCAAAAGCACGTCGCCAGTCCCGCATGAAGTGGAACGCTGCACCAATCAATCCCAGCAAGAGCGGCAATCCGTAGTAGGCGTTCCGTGAAGCCTGCTCAGAGGGTGTCTGGTACAAGTATTGAACCGTTTCAGCCTCCGAGAAGCCGGTAATTGCCGGGGCATCCTGCACATCGGCTGCCCGTCCGACGAAGTTCCACAGGAAGTAGCGCATGTACATGTGCCCCACCTGGTACCCCCAGAAAAACTCCCCGTCGGAATTGTACTGGCTGTAGGCCCGCATGTGATTCGGGTCCTGGGAATGGCGACGGGGAAACCATTTCTCCCGGCGTGTATCGATGGTGCCCGTCTGGTTGTCGTAGGTGTATCCCTTCAGCAGGGGCGTCTCCCCGTACTGTTCGCGTTTCAGATAGGAGACAATGGCCTCGACCGTTTCCGGATCGTTCTCATCGATCGGCGGATTGGCGGCCGACCGGATGAAAATCAAGGCGTAGGATGAGTATCCGATCAAGACGACCGTCACACACATCATGACAATATTCATGGCCTGCAAGCCACGCGAGTGGCTCCACCAGACGCCAAAGGCCAGTAGCCCGAACAAAACGAGGGTTCCGAAAGCCGGCGCCGACATCTCGCCAATGACCCCGGGCAGCCATTGCACGATCCCCGGATAGACAATCAGGAAGGCGACGGACGATATGAATCCGGTGGCTACGATGCCCAGCCAGCGCGTGCGGGTATCCCACTCGGGATTTTCGAACTCGATGTAGAAAACGATGAGGGCCACAAAGAAAATGGCCAGCAGGTTCAACAGGTGTACTCCGATGGCCAATCCAAAGAGGTAGGCAATCAGGATGAGGTACCGGTTGGTGGCCAGCCCGAACCGGTGCTGTCCCCCCGAGAGGCGTTCATCCTCCAGCGAAGCCTCTTCGCGCCACTTCAGGATGAGCCAAACGACGAGGGCGGTGAACAACATGGACAAGGCATAGACCTCGGCCTCCACGGCATTGAACCAGAAGGAATCGGTGACTGCAAAGGTGCACGCACCAATCACGCCGCCAGTCAGCGCTACGAGACGATCCAGCGCATTCCACGTGGAAGGAGCTCCTTGCCATTCACGGATCAAGCGCACGATGATCAGATGCAGGAGCAGCACGGTCAGGGCACTTGAGACGACAGAGACCAGGTTGACCGCAATGGCCACATACTCGCTCGGGACGAACATGGAGAAGAGCCTGCCAACGAGCATGTAGAAGGGCGCTCCCGGTGGATGGGACACCTGAAGACGGTTGGCGATGGCAATGAATTCACCCGAATCCCAGAACGACGTGGCGGGCGCCACGGTCAGCAGATAGAGCACAAGCGAATAGATGAAGACCAGGGCGGCTACGATCCGGTCAGTGCGATTGGCGTTCATCTGCAGTCGGGTGATGGTCTGGAAAAGGGCTGCAAAGCGATAATATGGCCGCTACAACGCGGTCCCATCTGGATTGGTTCATCTTCAGGATCGCTTTTTCGGAAGCTGCAGATGTCCGTTGGCACGTCTCCTGGTCAGCCTTCGTTGAGCCGATCGGAGACTTTGGCTGACCCCAGTACAAGAACGATTTCTCCCCGGATCCTGGTTTGGGACTCGGCCCATTGAAGTACCTCGGCAAGGGTTCCACGGACGAACTCCTCGAATTTTTTGGAGATCTCCCGCGCGATGACCACCTGACGTTCCTCTCCGGCCGCGTCTGCCAGCTGTAGAAGCAACTTTTTAAGTCGATGGGGGGACTCGTAGAGTACCACCGTGCAGTCCTCCGCCACCAAGCGTTCGATGCGGGTCTTTCGTCCTTTCTTGGGGGGGAGGAAGCCTTCGAAAAGGAACCGATCGGTCGGTAACCCGCTAGCCGCCAAGGCCGGAATCAGGGCAGAGGGGCCCGGCAGGGCGCTGACCTCCAAATGGGCATCGAGGGCCGCCCTGACCAGTAGATAGCCAGGGTCCGAAATACCCGGGGACCCCGCATCGGAGATCAGGGCGATGTCCTGCCCCCGGATCATCAAATCCACCAGGCGGGAGGCTTTTCCATGCTCGTTGTGGGCGTGGAAACTGGTGGTGGGGGTATCGATACCATGGTGCGAGAGGAGCACACCGGATGTACGGGTGTCTTCGCAGGCGATGAGATCCACCCTGCGAAGGGTCTCAATGGCACGCTCGGTCATATCGGACAGGTTGCCAATGGGTGTTGCTACAAGAATCAGGCGGCCGGGGCGTTCTATGATCATGGCAGGATGGTACGGTCTTTCGGGATGGAGCCGTACGAACGACTCAGGAAGGCTGGAAGTGAGGGCGTCGGCAGGGCGGTCATATCCCGCCAAACGACGATCGTCAGCCAGATGGCCATCAGCCCGGTAACAATGTCAGCGATCCACATGCCCAGCCATGGCTCCAGCAAGCCGCGGTCGGCGAGCTTCTCGCCGTTTGCCAGGGACACCCAGTGGAACAGGAAGATGCCGACGGCCAGGGCTGCCGCTGTTGCAAGGCCGCGTCGTCGGGCAAACAGGCCCAAGGGAGCTCCGATCATCATGAAGATCAGGCAGGCTACGGCGATGGAATATTTCTTGTGGATTTCGACGCGGTAGCGATCGGCTCGGTCGTGGGCCCACAGGATATCCTTGCGCGCCGCCTCGGCCCGGGCACGCGCACCTCGGATGGAGCGCAGGACTGCCTCGTGACGCTCGGACGTTGCCTCTGTTGTCTGCTCCCGTGAGAACATGGACAGGGTGGAGAGCGGCGTGGAAGGCCTCTCTGCGGCCGACCGAGCCTCGTCCGGTACCGAGAAACCAATTTCCCGATGCGTCAGGCGGCCCGTACCGAGCTCGTCAGTGAGACCCTGCAGGATGCCCCGGCTGCGCTCGATGGTCATTTCGAGCGAGTCCACCAGGCCAATCATCTCTCGTGATGCCATGGTGCGATCCGTACGACGACCCTGGGCCGGATCGCTGCGCGTAAAGGTCAGATCCTCGAGGGAGATCCTCATAAGGTACCGATCGAAGCTGAGGCGTTCGTACCGATCCGAGCTGCCGCTGCCTGGTGGTCGTTTTCGATGCACTTCACCCTCAAACAGATGCAGCTTCAGCGTGACGCCGTCCAGAACGGGTTCCAGCATGCCCCTGGCTGCATGAATGTCGGTACGGAAACGCGCGCCTTCACTGTAGTCGTAGATCGTGACGTCATGCCATTCATTCGTTTGACCCGGTGGAATGTCGCCGACCAGGATACTGTAGTTGCTGATGCCCTCGTAAAAGACGCCCGCCTGCAGGTCGAACCCCGGTTTGGCCGAGCGGATGTCCTGCCACAGATTGCGGGCCCTGAAGTTGGCTTCCGGATGGATACGCGTGTTGAAGATCCACATGGAAGCAGTGAGCACCAATCCGACCACATAGACGGGCCAGGCGAGCTGGATGAACGAGACGCCGGAGCCCTTGATGACGACATAGGCGTTCGATTCAGCCAAGCGACCGAAGGCCATCAGGGTGGCAATCAAGGCGGCCATGGGAACAGCCAGGACCAGCATGTAGGCCAGGTTGTAGAGGATCAGTTCTCCAATCACAGGCACCGGAAGGCCTTTGCCCACGAGTTGCGGCAGATACTTGATCAGGAACTGCATCACCAGCAGGAACAGGAGCACCACGAGCCAGGCCAGGAAGGGGCCGGGCAGCATGCGCAGGATCATGCGGTGAAACTGTTTCATGGACGACGCGTGGCAGACGACCTGTCAAACTCTGAATGTGACCTCTGAATACCGGAGGTCAGACCTACGGGGATACGAACCGCCCCGGCACCTGGTCCCGCTCCAACGATCCCCATCGGCATGATAATCAAATCATTCACGTTCAACCCGTTTTCCACCAACTGTTATGTCGTCGAAAGTGGAGAAGACATCGTGGTGGTGGATCCCTCCAGTCAGGCTGACTCCGAGCATGGTCTCCTCATCGATTACATTGAAAGCCGAGGCGGAGTGCTGCAACGGATCCTTCTTACCCATGCGCACATCGACCATGTTTTCGGATGCAAACGCCTCTCAGAGCATTTCGGTGTAGGTATCGAGGTACATGCTGCTGAACGGATGCTGCTGCAACGGGCTGAGACACAGGCCGCCATGTTCGGCGTGGAATTGGAGCCACCGCCAGAGCCCGTCTCACTACTCGAACCAGACACAGTGATATCGTTCGGGGACAGGACCTGGGAGGTACTGCACACACCGGGACATTCTCCCGGGTCCGTCAGCTTCGTGGATCGTGCCGAGGGCGTGGTGTTTGCCGGCGATGTCCTCTTCGCCGGTTCCATCGGGCGGACCGATCTATGGCAGGGATCCCTGCCCACGCTCATGCGGTCCATCTTCGATGTCCTCGTCCCACTCGGAGATGCATTCAGGGTCCTGCCGGGCCACGGTCCCTCGACCACCATCGGTCGCGAGCGCCTCTCGAATCCCCATCTGGTCGGACATGCCCCGCTTTGACGTCCTTGAACCCTCCTCGTAGGGATTAGAGGGGCACGTGCGGGGACGTGGCAGGCTTGGAGTCCTCCAAGAGCAGCATGATGGACTGGTGAACGAGATCGCCCATCGAACTGCACGCGGTAAACCGGTTGTCGTTGTAATGACGTGCCAGTTGGGCACCCAGGCGCTGGATGTTGTCATCGGTTGAAATGACATCTTCCCGCATGACCTCCATGAGGGCATTGAAACGGTTGTCGGATACCCGGACCCGATTGGCAATCAGGCTGCGTTCTTCCTTCTGGTACTGCAGTACGTTTTCCGGCGCCAGATTCCGTATGGTCAACAGCAGCAACGGTTCATTCTGACGGAAGAATTGGGGGAGGTAGACCTCCATGCGCCAGTGATGGCTCTGCTGGTCGAAGTCAATTGAGTGGATTCGGAAGTGCCATTGTTCGAAGTCACGGGTCAACTCGACGACGTAATTGCCGGAATGCATGTCCCCAAGGAGGGAGACGAAGCATCGTTCGTTGAACTTGACAAACTCCTTGGCCAGTCGAACCCGGTCAAAATCCGTGATGGGGAGGCTTTCCCTCAGAAAGGCATCGGCCGGAATGCCGATGATGTGCTCTTCGATGATGGTGCGACGATGCAGGAAGTAGTTGACACGGTTCGGGGAGAGGATGTGCTCAAGCTCGAGGCCGTAGATGCGATTGGCATCAATCCTCTTGACGTAGAAATAATCAAAGTTCTCATTGATGCGATTGACCACCCGAATTCTGAAGGGAAGCGTATTTCCGTGATTGCACAAATCAACCCGGTCGATGTAGAGATGATCGGTGATCGACATATCGCCGTTGGCCTTCAGGATGGCATAGGCACTGAGTAGCTTGCCGTGAATCTCGGGTCGCTCCGAATCCCTGTACAGCACGGTGCTCCAGAGCGTGTCCTGTCCCTTTTCATCGTAGACTGCGGTAGCCGCTGTAAACCGCAGCAGGTCGTCATACCGGATGGAGTCGGCCCGTATGCGACCGTAGCGCCTCAGGTAGGATTGCAGATAGTCGCTTACCGGATAGCGGACTTTTTTTCGGCTTATGAGGTGTTTTTCGCCCATGGTGACAGGGATTCAGGTGGCAGTGCCATCATGGATCGTCCGTGGCAGACGCGTCAGACCGCCAGCGCGGCTTTCTCCATGACCTGCTCGTAATAGGCCTCATACTGGGGTACGATCTTGCCGATGTCAAACGATTGCTCTGCACGCAGTCGAGAGGCCTTCGCCATCCGCTCGTGCAGGTCGACATCGCGCAGCAGCCGGTCCGCTGCATCTGTATATCCTTCCAGATCCCCAAGGTCGCACAGGAACCCGGTCTCGCCATCAACGACGAGTTCGGGCAGCCCCCCGATCCGGCTCGCGATGACAGGCACGCCACAGGCCATGGCCTCGAGTGCAGCCAGACCGAAGGTTTCAGACCCGGAGGGCATCATGAAGATGTCAGCGATGGACAGGATCTCCTCCACGGGCTCCTGCTTGCCGAGGAACCGCACGTCATCATACACACCCAGTTCACGGGCCCGATGCTCTGCCGGGGTACGGTCTGGTCCATCCCCGACGAGAAGCAGTTTGATGCCGTGTCCGCGCTGCTGGAGGCGATGGAAAACGTCCACGACCTCCGTTGCCCGCTTCACCGGCCTGAAATTGGACACATGCACCAGCAGTTTCTCACCATTGGGACAGATGGCCTGCTTGAAGTGCTCCCGGGGCAGCCGTTTGAAGCGCTCGGTATCAATGAAATTGGGAATGACCTCGATATCGGCCCTGATATCGGATCCGAGCGTTTCAGAGCGCAACCAGTCGGACACGGCGGTAACACCGTCCGACGCATTGATCGAGTAGTTCACGACCGGAGCAAACGATGGATCCTGGCCCACAATGGTAATGTCCGTGCCATGCAGAGTGGTCACGATGGGAATGCGGATCCCCTCTGATTCCAGGATCTGACGAGCCAGCAGTGCGCTCGTTGCGTGAGGGATGGCATAGTGCATGTGCAGGATATCCAACTCCTCATACTTGACCGTGTCTACAATCTTGGAGGTCAGATTCAGCGTGTAAGGAGGGTATTCGAAGAGGGGGTAGGCATTTACATTGACTTCATGGAATCGGATGTTATCTGCAATATGACCTAGCCGGAAGGGCATGGAATAGGCAATGAAGTGGATACAGTGCCCTCGAGCGGCGAGGGCCTTGCCCAATTCGGTGGCGACGACGCCACTGCCTCCGTAGACAGGGTAACAGGTGATTCCGATTTTCATGGGCAGACGACGGGGATCTGAATGGTCCGGTTTGCAGGTCTCTTCGGTGATCTTGTCATGGTCATCTGTTACGATCAAGCCCCAGATCGGATCACGTCTTGATTGCACAGCCCGGCGAAGATACATTTCGTTACGTGAGCGTCACGGCGGGCCAAACAGGAATTCCCGCAGACGCCGTACGTTATGAGCAGACCAACCCAACCATCGGCTTTTCCAGACGACATGACAGATAGACACACATCCGGAGCCGTTCGACGTGCCGCCCTTCTTCTGGCAGCCATCACCATGTTAGTGTTCATGCCGCAGCGGGCCGACGCTCAGCTGGGTGTTGCTGCAGGATTGAATTTCGAAAGCCTGACAGATATCTCGGGAAGCCGAAGCGCCACGTATGACAATGCTTCGGGGTATCATTTCGGTGTGTTCTTCGACACGGACTCGAGCCCATTGGCCCTGCGACTGGGTGCCTACTACCGGGATATGGGAGAAGTCGAATTGGATCTGGGGGAATTCGGGCAAGCGTTTGACTTGAGCCTGCTTGACGTGGCGGTGGACGTGCGATTCGCCGTTCTGCCGCTTCCCTTGGTCAAGGCCTTCGTCTCCGCCGGACCGGTAGTCTCCTTTCCTTCATCGTCGAATGATGAGTACAAGGAGTCCCTGCAGAGCACAACGGTATCCGGAAATGTCGGAGGTGGACTGGCCATTTCGCTCGGTGGTCTGACCTTGATACCCGAGCTGCGCTACTCCATCGGTGTGTCCCGATTCATGAAGGATGAGTTCAGCATCCGGGGTATCGAGTTCGTGACCGACGATGTGCAGCGCAGCAATTCGGTCATGCTGCGTCTGGGAATCGTCCTGTAGGACTTCGGAAATCGGCCCAGCGCAGGCGACGGTCCATACGCGGGAAACAAGCCGGGCATGTGAAGATTGCACCATGTGGCCGCAAAAGGCGAATCTTTTGTGGCCCGCGGCGTATCATTGCGTAATCCACCCGAAAGCCCGTGCCGAATGCCATTGTATGCCGACCGGTGATACCAACCGGCCGGCATTTTTTGTGCTGACGCGTGCAGGATGGGGTGGTGGACTTTCAAGAAAATGACAAGGCGCTCAGCGCCCAACCAACGGTATGAAGAATCTCTTTGTCGGAAACCTCCCTTGGAGTGTCGACGACCAACAACTCGAAAATCTTTTTGGAGAGTACGGTGACGTCCACTCTGCCAAAGTAATCCTGGATCGTGACACCGGTCGCTCCCGTGGCTTCGGTTTCGTTGAAATGGAAGATGAAGGCGCCAACGCCGCCATCAACGCACTGAACGAAACGGAAGTGGACGGACGTAACATCCGTGTCAACGAAGCGCAGGAACGTCGTGGAGGCGGTGGCGGTGGTCACCGTGGCGGCGGAAACAGAGGCGGCGGAGGCCGTTGGTAAGACGCGCCTTACAGATATGAAAAAGGGCGCCGGTGCATCTGCACCGGCGCCCTTTTTCATTGATACCATCATGTTTTCCGGTCCGAGATAATCAGGAGATATCCTCGAAGAAGCGGAAGCGCTCAGGATCGATCTTCACGGAATGATAGCCGATGTCCACCGGTGCCATGCCGGTTGCCCACATCGGCATCCCCGTTCCCGTCATGGAGCGCTGGCTGTAAAAGTGCCGGGTATTTTTGGAAAACGGTCTGTGACGTGGATCTGCAAAGCGTACCGTGTAGGCAATACGCAAGGCCATCTGCCACCCGGGTACGCGAGAGTAGGGCGTGAGACCGGTATAGTGTGCAGCCTTCTCACTGCCCGGCAGGAAGGCGGAAAACTGCCAGGGGTCGAGTACAACCCCCTGGTAACTGGATCGGCCCCGGTACCGGGTATCAACACGGTTGCGGATTACCCAAGCCACAAGTGCCTGTTCGTCGGGGCGTTTGGTTTCCGAGAAGATGGCCCGTGCCAACCACAGCGTTTCCGAGTCAATCTGCTCAGGAACGAGGGCGTCGAAATGGCGGGGATCCTTCAGTGCTTCTTCAATCGGAGTCAATTGCGGCCCAGGCACCTCTGCAGGGTATGCCGTGAGCATGCTGTCCGCATGGACAGGCGAGGGGCCGCCAAAAAGTTCGTGTTCGTACGCAATCACGCCTGAAGAGCTTATTACGAGCGCAGCGACAATGCCGGTCGTATACAGCTTCATGTTCATGGCAGAGAGCGGTTGGTGATGGATGTCGTTTCATGGCCTCTGCCTGCGTTCACCTTTCGGGTGAATCGTGGTGTAGACACCATGTGTAGCCGGCGGACCGGCTCAACGGCAGCCCTCTACGGAGCGAGCTGCCGTGGGTTTCAGCACAGATACACGGTATATCCCGCGTATAAACAATGTCTTACGCAGATGGCTGACTGATTTCATCTTGCGTTCGAACCCCCTTCACTGAGTGTTCATTCATCGTTCGCTGCCACTTGATGCAAGCTCCATGCCGACTTCATCATCACAGCCCTCTCCCCCCAAGAGATGCTGGGAACGAGTCGTAAAATGGGTGAATCAGTGCTCAGGAGCCGCTTTTTCTGGTATCTTCCAGAGGTAACCTCAATCCGTGCCTCCATGAAACCGCGCATTCTCGTTGATCAGGATATTCCGGGTGCGGTGGACATTTTTTCCGGTTTCGGAGAGGTGCAGCCTGTTCCGGGGCACGATATCGATGCCCGGGCCGTTCGGCACGCAGATGTCCTGGTCGTTCGATCCATTACGAGGGTGGACGCGTCCCTTTTGGCCGGCAGTTCCGTGGGATTCGTGGGCACGGCCACGGCCGGCCTCGATCATATGGATATCGATTTTCTAACTGCCTCCGGGATCGCGTGGGCCAGCGCCCCCGGCGCCAATGCTGAATCCGTTGTTGAGTACGTACTGGCGACTATAGCCGTTATTGCAAGTAGGCGTTCCGCGTCGCTTCATCGAAAAACACTCGGAATCATCGGATGTGGCGATGTCGGGGAGCGCCTGGCTGTTCGTGCGGAGTCGATTGGAATGCGGGTTCTTCGCAACGATCCTCCCCGGGCTGATCGGGAAGGGGCAGATGCCTTCGTGGAACTGAATCGCCTCCTTCCCAAATGTGACATCATCAGTATTCACGTACCCCTCGTACGTTCTGGCATGCATCCAACGGAGATGTTGGTGGGCCCGCGGGCCTTCGGTCTGATACGTTCGAGTGCTTGGCTGATACAGACATCACGGGGCGGAACGATGGACGAGGTATGGGCCGCTCGCGCACGGACTGATGGCCGGCTGGATGCCCTCGTTCTGGACGTCTTCGCGGGTGAACCGCATCCGGATCCGGCTATCGTGGAAGCTGCCGATGTGGCGACGGGACACATTGCGGGATACAGCCGAGATGCCAAGCGCAATGGATTGCTAATGATACGCGATGCGCTGGAGCGTTATCTGGGACTCGGGACGCCGTCTTCTTCAGCAGGTGGTAACCATCAGGGCGTCCTGAAAAGACCGCTGGATTCCCGCGGTCAGCCCGTCCCCGTCCATGACCCATCATGGTTGGACATGGTTCTTCGACAGGTCATTGACGTACGTTCGGACGATACCCGCTTTCGACGGGTGGTGGCATCATCCAATCCGGTGGAGGGCTTTCATGCCTACCGCGCCAACTACCCAGCCCGGTACTCGTGGTCGCGGTATGCGGCCTGGCCTGATGCCACGGGAGAGGAAGTGGGACGGCTTTGCGCCTTGGGATTCACTATCGGTGAGGAGGCCGATGTGTCGGGTCAGGTCGTGTAGCCGAAGGAGCGCAGCTGGCTGTCTGAATTGCGCCAATCCCCTCGGACCTTTACGTGCACCTTGAGGAAGATCGGGCGACCAATGAAGCCTTCGATATCCTCGCGCGCGAACGTACCAATCTTTTTGAGGGCCTTGCCGCCCTTACCGATCAGAATGCCTTTCTGTGAGTCCCGTTCTACAACAATGTCGGCGTGGATCAGGTCCTTGTCCCCCTCTCGCTCTTCCCAGCTGACGATGTTCACCTGCGTGGAATACGGTATTTCCTGTCGGTAAAGCTTGAAAATCTTCTCGCGGATGATCTCGGCAACGAAGAAGCGCTCGGGCTGCTCGCTGATCATTTCCTTGGGATAGAATGCGGGTCCGAGCGGCAGCCGTTTACGAATGGCCTCGAGAACAACGTCGACGTTCTTGCCCTTGAGTGCCGAGACGGGGATGACTTCCTCGAAGGCATGGGCCTCCATATAGGCCGATACGAGCGGCAACACCTGTTCTTGGCCGATCTTGTCAATCTTGTTGAGGACGAGGATGGCCGGCTGGTGCTGAACGTACTTCAGGCTCAGATCATCCACCTTGTCCCGTGTGGCATCCGCCATGAAAACGAGAAGGTCGGCATCAGCCGTCGACGTCCGAACCTCATTCATCATGGATTTCTGAAGACCGTATCTCGGTTCGATGATCCCGGGTGTATCGAGCAATACGACTTGGTGATCATCCCCGGAGAGGATCCCGAGGACGCGGCGACGGGTGGTCTGGGGGCGATGGGTAACAATGGACAGTTTTTGCCCCATGAGGGTGTTGAGCAGCGTGCTCTTGCCCACGTTGGGTTTGCCGATCAGGGCCACATACCCGCTTCGGTGACCGCTTTCCGTATCGTCGGCGATGCCTTCCGGCAGGATGGGATTGTGCTCAGAGGACATGGGCATGCTGTTCGATGACGCTGCGCATTTCTGCAACAGCCTGTTCAAGACCGATGAAAAGGGATCGGGCGATAATGGCGAATCCGATGGATACCTCCGAGACGTGCGGTACGGCACGGCCGAAGTCGGGGTAGTTGTGGACGTCCAAGCCGTGCCCGGCATGTACGGAAAGGCCCAGATCATGCGCCAACCGGGCTGCCCTGACCATGTCGGAAAGCACCGCTGCACGGGTGATGGGATCGGCAGCATTTGCATAGTCACCCGTGTGCAGTTCGATGGCATTGGCACCAACCTCGGCACTTGCGCGGATCTGGTCGTCCACCGGATCCACAAAGAGGGCCACCTCTTCGACTCCGCTCCCGTACAAGCGCGGGATTACCTGTTCGAGACGTTTCCGCTGTGTCAGAACGTCGAGCCCCCCCTCCGTGGTGACCTCTTCCCGGCGCTCGGGAACCAACGTAGCCAGCTGGGGCGAAAGTTCGCAGCATATACCGACGATTTCCGGGGCAAGGGAAAGCTCGAAATCCAACTTGGTATCGAGTTCGTCTGCAAAGCGGCGAACATCAGCATCCTTGATGTGACGCCGATCCTCTCTCAGATGGAAGACTATCCCATCGGCTCCGCCCGCAAGGCAGGACCTCGCCGCCTCGAAGGGATCGGGGAATGTCTCGCGCCTCGCATTTCGAAGCGTAGCAACATGGTCGATGTTGATGAGCAGTTTGGTCATATACCGGCCGATTCATGTCGCTCGGTGCGGTGGTGCATTTGCGACAGGGATACATACGAGCGGCAGATAAAACCCCCGGAGGCATTGAATGTTTTGAGTGTTCTGTGCGAAGCTCGGGGGTTTTGCATTTAGCGGGGGAGGCTCCTATTTTCGGTCGGCTCGCCCCCAGAGCGGCGTGCCGTTATCCATTTACCCGTTACCATCGAGAAAACAACAATGGCGTCCAGCAGCCGGGGAGTCCAGACCGCATTGCAGGTTGTGCTCGCAATCGCAATCATCGCCCTCACATACTTCCTGTACGTATCCATTACGGCTCCGTATGAAGCCGTAGAGCGGCAGCGGCAGATTACGGAGGATACCCGTGCCCGCATGCAGCAGGTTCGTGATGCCATGATTGAGCATAACCGGCGCGAAGGCCGGTTCATCTCGACGCTTGACTCGCTTGTCATGTGGCTCAAGACAGACTCTACGATGGTCGCATCGATGGACAGCCTGTTCGGAGCGGGTTTCTCACCCGATTCCCTCCCATTCTCGCCGCGTACCGGTTCCATGTTCGAGTTGGCCGTGAACGACACGCTCCGCACGCCCACCTACCGGTTGGACGATCCCGACTCGGATGACTACATCGGAACCGTAACGGGCGACGTTACGCAGTTGAACGCGGCCAGCTGGGAGTAAGTCGGCTTTTCGCCGGTTTCGCCCCGATTCTGGCATCCAACAGGCTTTTGGTTCAATGGCAGGCATCTCCACCGCCGGTGTCGAGTTCAGCCAATCCCTCATGCGTTATGCTGAGGTAGAGCAGAACGACGGACGCCACAGGCTCGTCCGTTTGGGTAGCTGTGAGTTCGGCTTCGATGCGACACATGCGTTTTTTGAGCGGGGGACAGTCCAATTCCAGGACGCCATACGCGATGCCATGGCCGACATTTTCCGCGATACGACCGCGTCCCGTTTCAGCGTCGTCATTCCCTCGACGCGGCAGACGCGTTTCGCGTCCATGATACCGGCAGATGCCGACGCGGCCCTTAGCACGGCTCTTGTCGGCTACGATGCGGACCTGTTTACGGAAGGCAGGGAAGGAGGCGATGTCTTTCCTGTTCAACTTGCGCCACAGGCCGGGGCGCACATTGAGCGCTATGCGGTCTCCCACGTTGATGCGTCCGTATCCGGATCCCTGAGCGTCCTGCAACCCGTGTTTCCCGATACCCGGGTCGATATGCTGCCTTCCATGTCCGCTGCCCTCATTGCCTACCGCGCAATTGTTTCCCGGACGCCGACAACGGAGCACCCACGCCTTCTGATCGGTGTGGTTGATGATGGCTTTGAGGTGATGCTGCTTCGCGGTAGCGCGCTCTTGTCCCAGGAATTCGTTCAGGTTGACGCGGCGGCTACCTTGGCCTACCGTTCGCTGTTGTGCTGCCATCGGTCCGGGTTTACGTGGGAGGAGATCGATCGCGTCCTGCTTTACGGATTGCTCTCGCCGGTTCGGGTCTCGGACGCTCTGGAGGAGGCCTTCGGTCCATGTGTGGAACGCATCAACCCGGGAGTGGTGGTGGGTTTGGAAGAGGACCATTTCGGGGATGACTATCCCATTGCGTCTTTTTTACCGGTGGTTGGGGCGGCCCTACACCGATAGACAACCATGCGGATCATTGCCGGGCGTTTCAAAAGGCGACAGCTTGCGTCACCCAAAGGTGATGGCATTCGGCCCACCACGGATCGAACCAGAGAGGCTATGTTCAATGTCATCTCCTCGCGAATGGACTTGAATGGGGCATCCGTTGCCGATCTCTACTGCGGTAGTGGCTCTTTGGGGCTGGAGGCCTACAGCCGGGGAGCGGCTCGAGTCGAATTCGTGGATCGGGATGCGAAGGCGTTGGCGTTGGCGCGTACGAATGCGCTTGCTTTGGATGAGCACGCCCCCTGTCGATTCGTCAAGATGGATGTGCGCGCATGGGCATCCCATGCACATGGTCCGTACTACGATCTGATCCTGGCGGACCCTCCGTACCATTCCGAGGGTATACCGACTCTTGCCGAGGCTCTTCTGCCCCGACTTTCCGAAGGCGGGCTCATCATACTCGAACATGATCGCTCCCTGCGGCTGCCCGACCATCCGGCATTGGCAGAGAGACGTACCTACGGAAAAACGGGAGTAGCCATCTACCACCATCCCGTAGTGGACGAGCAGGCTCCATAGACAGCAAATTTCCTCAAACGCGAACCCATGATGAGAACGAAGGGACTGGCGCTTTATCCGGGATCGTTCGATCCCTTTACCCTGGGTCACCTGGACATACTCGAGCGCGCGTGCCGGTTGTTCGAGCATGTTGAAGTCACGATTGCCCGCAATTCGGAAAAGACCGGATTTTTTACGACCGACGAGCGTAAAGCGCTGATCGAAGCCTCAGCAGGGCACCTTCAGAACATGTCGGTACACATATTTGAGGGGTTGCTGGCGCATCATGCGGCGCAACGAAAGGCTGTTGCCCTGATCCGCGGGCTCAGACAGGTCTCTGATTTCGACTATGAGACCCGTATGGCGTTTGCCAATCGTAGGCTGGCCCCGGAGGTAGAGACCGTTTTTTTGACACCCAGCGAGGAACAGGCGTTGACTAGTGCGTCCCTCGTGCGGGAAATACACCGTCATGGAGGAGATATTTCCTCTTTTGTACCAGCGCCGGTCCATGATGCGATCATGAGGCGCTGAACCCTTGCCATTCCACCTCGACTGATACGTCAACGTGCATCCATCCAAGTCCCTGAATTCTCGCGTTGCATCCATGCAACCCTCGGCCACGCTGGCCATGACCGCTGCTGCCAAGGCCCGCATCCGACTGGGGCACCCGGTCATTGGGCTCAGCGCAGGAGAGCCCGATTTCGATACGCCCGCAGCTGTAGCCGAGGCGGGTGCCAAAGCCATCAGGGATGGGTTTACCCACTATACCAGCAATCCGGGTATTCCTGAGCTCAGGGAAGCCATTGCCCACAAGCTGAAGCGCGACAATGGAATCGATGTGTCGCCCGCGCAAATTCTGTGTTCGAACGGTGCCAAACAGTCGGTAGCCCAAGCCATCATGGCGCTGGTCCGCGACGGTGATGAGGTGCTCATTCCTGCACCCTACTGGGTCAGCTATCCTGAAATGGTCCGTATGGCCGGCGGCATTCCGCACGCCATCACCACGACCCACGAAACGGGGTATCTGCTTTCTCCCGAGCAACTGGAGGCCAGTATCACGGAGAAGACCCGGATGCTCATCCTGTGTTCGCCCTCCAACCCGACAGGCGGCGTGTATACCCCTGCCATGCTGGAGAAGATCGTGGAGGTGCTCCAGCGGCACCCGGGTATCTATGTCCTGTCTGACGAGATTTACGAGTACATCGTCTACGATATCCAGCATCGATCCATTGCATCGTTCGACGGGATGGCGCATCGCACCATTACCGTAAACGGGTTCTCCAAAGCCTACGCCATGACCGGATGGCGCTTGGGTTATCTGGCTGCAGAGCAATCCATTGTGGACGCCGCGGCCAAGATTCAGAGCCAGTTCACGTCCGCACCATCAAGCATTACCCAGATGGCTGGCGTTGCTGCGCTGGCCCTGGATCCCTCTGTGGTGGGAGACATGGTTTCCGCTTTCCGTTCCCGTCGCGACCTGATGCTAGCGCGCCTTTCCAACATAGAGGGGCTGGTGTGTCCGGTACCGGAAGGGGCTTTCTACCTCTTTCCCGATGTGGCGCGTTGGTTGGGGGCGCGTACACCAGATGGGGCGCTCCTGTCCAATACGCAGGATCTTTGCATGTACATCCTGGAGCACCATGACGTGGCGCTGGTGCCTGGACAGGCGTTTGGCGGTGCCACAGGATTGCGTATCTCCTACGCAGCGTCGGAGTCAGACCTCATGACTGCCTGTGATCGATTGGAAGCCGCCTTTGCCGAACTGGGATCCACGAAGGGATGAGGACCACACGCGGCTTCAAGGATCGATATTGGCTGCATGCCCTCCTCTTCTTGCTGACCCTGGCCTCGACCGTGCTGTCGGGAGCGGAGATGGCGGGCCGCTACCTGATCTATGACGCTGCGCCTGCTCTTTTCTACATCGGCCCGGTGCCCATATCGGGGCCGTTCGTGCTCGATGGATTGCGTTTTGGGGGATCCTTGCTGCTCTTCCTGACGGTCCATGAATTCGGACACTACGTCGCGGCCCGGCTGCACCGGGTTGCTGTCTCGCTGCCCTATTACATACCCTTCCCGTTCAATGGGATCGGTACGTTTGGCGCCGTGATCCGTATTCGGGAACAGGTCCCGTCCCTGCGAAAACTGTTTGATATCGGTATAGCCGGGCCGCTGGCAGGCTTCGTGGTTGCGTTCGGCGTGCTCCTTGTCGGCTTTTTGACCTTGCCCGATCTGTCCTATGTGGACGGTTTTCCGGGTCATGACGCTCTCAAGGAATGGATCCTCCGGTATCAGGCGTTTCCGGCTTCGCCCCTGTCCGAGGGTGGTGGCGACGAACTGATGACCCTGACGATTGGTACCACGCCGCTTTACTGGATCCTGTCCCAGTTCTTTCAGGACGTCCCCCCGATGTGGGAGATGTATCATTATCCCATCCTTTTTGCGGGCTGGCTGGGACTCTTCTTCACAGCGCTGAATCTGCTGCCGGTCGGGCAGTTGGACGGGGGGCACATCCTGTATGCACTGGTAGGACCCATCTGGCATCGTCGGATTGCCCGCGCCTTCGTACTGGTACTGCTGTGGTCGGGAAGCATCGGGTTCATTACGGAGATAGAACCAGCGCTGGCCTACTGGGATGTGCCTGCAGGCCAGGCCTCGTGGCTCGCCCTGTCACTTATTCTCTTCCTGTACGCCCGACGCATCTTTAACCGTAACGGGATACACACCGGCGCCGCGGTTCTTGGCCTTACGATAGCAACGGCGCTGGGCGTGAACAGCGCTTGGATCGTTGACGTGTTCGCCTACAGCGGATGGTTGATCTGGTGTCTTTTGATCATACTGCTCATCCGCGTAGAGCACCCGCCCGTGGTATTCATGGAGCCACTGACGCCCCGTAGAAAGGTGATGGCCATCTGCAGCCTCGTTATTTTCGTGCTCTGCTTCAGCTTCAAGCCTCTCTACATTGGGTAGGGGCTTTGGTGGCTGAGTATACACGTAGAAGAAAAAGTAGAAAGATGCCTCCACGGCAGCTCTTCTGACTGCATCCAACGAAACGTTCATCGCTACTGCCCGTTCGCTACCACCTTCCCCGTAGGGCCTTTCTTTTTCTGCGATCTGAACGATATCCCATGCACGTGCCCCATCTTTTGACCCGGCTCGACGGCGTGTCTTGCGGACGGGTTACTCGAGGGTTTCCGGTCTCCATCTGTACCGCACTTCTGCTCGGCCTGTTGCTGAATACGGGATGCGATTCGGCTCCCGGTACGGTACCCGTGGATGCCATGGCGCCCGTCGTCGAGGACATCCGTGTTTCACCGGATGTGTTGGCCCTGGATCAGATTGCGGGTGGTGGCGATTCCGTGACGGCTCCGATTACGGTTTCTGCGGATGTATCGGATGAAAATGAGGACTTATCCACCTTTTTTGTCGTCATCCGCTCGGCCTTGCCCGGGCAGGCACCTCTTGCTCAGGCCGAGGTACCGATTCCTGCCTCGGGCAGGATGCGGGCCATCCTGGATCTGACGGTCTCGCGTGCAGAAAGTGGTCGTTTTACCGTCTCTGTATTCGCCTCCGACACGCAAGGACAT
>JAFMNH010000134.1 GCA_017859335.1 Rhodothermales bacterium
ATCATCTGGCACATAGACAATCGAGCGTTCGAACGTCTCTGCATCGATCAGGACAAGGGGATCGCCGGCCTGCAGCGTGCGCGGCTGGAAGTCCTGGGGAGTGAAAATATTGCCTGTGCCTTCAGTTCCGTCCGAGACATACGGAAAACCATCGATGTCGCGACCGGGTTCTACCAACGGATCGCCATCGCCATCGTTATCGATACCGTCCAATGCATTACCAGGACTCTCCATGAACGCGTACCCCACAATACCGACATTCTGGCCTTCATTACCAGTAAAAGGCGGGGAATCATAGGAGTATACAATACGGTTGAGCTGGTCAAAGAAAGCCAAATCATCCTGCGAGTCGCCGTCACCGCCCACCAGAGTGCCGGCGGCCATACCCACAGCCACGCGGGGATAAGTCGTTGTACCAGTATTCGTGACCTCGTAAATCATGAACAAGGCATCTTGAGCCAAAAATTGGGTCCACTGTAAGGCACGGATCTTGACGGCCAGACCAAGGCCATTACGGCTTTCGTTAGTCGAATCAGGGCTGAAGAAAGGGTAGCGGGTCTGCAGCTCCCGGTCCGGATGGTCGTCCGCCCAGTAGTAGGACTCCAGATCGGCGTTGAAAATGTCGCGTCCGAAGAAGCCGTTCCAGTCAGCGCCACCCGTTTCAGGGTCGATCCAGTTCGGCTGATCGGGCCAGCGATCCGGCCAGGTAGTTGGATCCGTGGAAATGGCTGGGGACTCATTTTCCTCGGAATCGTTGGCAAAGCCGCCCATGGGCTCGAGTCCCCAGAAGATGGACTGGTTTTCCGGGTTTACATTCGATCCGGCGCGCGGGTGGCGTGGCGTCAGGGCCTTGACTACGTTGGTGTCCGGCTGCGCATCACCATCCAGATCAATCGGGACTTCGGCCACGATGACCGGGACCACATCTCCAATGTAGAAATCGCGGGAGCCCTTCGGCCAGTTACCGCGTGTTTCCCCAACACCAGCCCAGAGACCGGTATTGAAAAAGGTGATGGCAATCTGATTGCCGTCGTGGATGTTCTTTCTCTCGTTGTCGCGACTGCCCCAGTACTGGGACTCCAGCAGAAAGTCAGGTAATTGCGTTCGGGACTGGGCGCTGGCGCTGCCCGCGAGGATCATACTGGCAACGAACAGGAAGGTGATGAGCCGACAGGTCGATCCCAAAACCGCCACCAGCAGTAGCCTCATGGCCGCAATCAATGAATGCATTCTCATGTTCACAGCTCAGAATCGATATTGGATGCCCAGAGTGACGCGCCGCGGTTCGGCATAGAATTCAGGTCGCGTGTACCAGCGGTCCAGGAACGCCGTATTGCCCTGGAACGAGGCCTCATCGACATTCCTCTGCAGCGAGTACGAGGCGCGACCGGTATCCCCAAACACACCGTACTCGTTCTGACGATCGAACAGATTATCGATCTTGGTGAAAATCTGGAGTTCGCCTCCGCTCATTCTGAAAGACTTGTAAGCCGTCAGGTCCACATCCCAGGTGGTGGGCTTGGCCTGGCTGTTCAGCTGAATGGTGGTCGGCAGGATGACGCCCGTCTGCTGGGTCGTCTGCTGCGGCGTGTACGGAAGGCCCGTACCAAACGATGAGATGATGCTCATCCCCCAATTGTTGGCACGGTCGTCATAGGTCATGCTGACGTTGGCCGTGTGCAGCTGATCCCAGTCCAGCGGGACGATCTGCTGCTCGCGCTCCTGCTTGGCGGCGGCAGCGTTGTAGACGGCAGCCGGATCCGAAGCATTGCCCTTGGCCACCTGGTAGGTATAGTCGAGGCTTATGGACATGTTGTCCATGATGCGCTGATCAAAGCGCAGAATCATACCTCGAATGAAGCCGAAGTCCGAATTGACGAATTTGCCGTAGCGTGCCGACGTGCCGCGGACGAGAATGGGGTCGGTAGCTGTACCTGCCAAATCGTTGATGTCGCGGAAGTAAGCCGTGATTTCGACGCTGGTATCGTTCGAAAGCGCCTGCTTCAGGCCTATTTCACCATTGATCGTTTTCTGTGGCCTGAGATCTGCATTCCCGATCAGGCCGATCAGACCAGACCCGGAAGTACCAAGACGGAATTGCGGGTTGCGATACAACAGTTCGAAGTTGGGGATCTGAAAGAACCATCCGTACGAAAAGTGCACTACACCCCTTTCGGAGATCGGGAACGATACCCCGAGACGTGGACTGAGCTGGCTCTTGGCAGAGGCATCGGCAAAGATTTCGCCTTCGGCCAGGGCTTGCCGTCGCTCCTCGAACACGATGTCCGGGTCATTTTCGTCAGCCAACACCGGGCCATCGGAATCGAAATAATCCCAGCGCAGGCCTATGTTCACGATCAGGCCGTCGAACTCGATCTTGTCCTGGATGTAGGCCGATGCTTCAATCGGTTTGCGCTGGTAGTACCCGTTCGTGATCAGACGCGTCTCGAACTCGTTCCCGACCGGGAAAACGGCCGTAAACTGGTCGTTGAAAACGAGGTCATGGCGACGGAATTCAAGGCCAGCTTTGACCATGTTGCGTTGGTCGACCTGACTCGTCACGTCCAACTTACCGAGATAGGTCTCTGTGGAGCGATTGAAACGTGTATTGTCCGTACCGCCGATCCGGAAGTTCGACGTCTTTATACCATCCGTGAATCCCAGATACGTGTTATCCAGATAACGTTCGTCAAACGGGTCCTTGTAGAGGTAGCTGTCGAAGTTGGTCTTCGTGCGCGTCAGACCCAGTTCATAGAACGTAGATGCCGACAGGGTGTGGGTCACTTTGAAGAAGGTCGTGAAGGCCTCTTTCGTTTCCGGCCGGCGCACTTGCGGCATGAAGAAAAGGTCCTGCGTGCCACCACCACCAAGAAAGTCCTCCTGCGAAGCGATTGCCGTCAGGGCAAACTTCATGTTGCCCGTTTTGTACATCAGTTTGGCCTGGCCGCTTACCTTTTCATACGGATTCAGGGAAGCGAAACTCGAATCTCCAGAGCCACCGGGGTTCAAGAGGGTCAGGCGACCTGTCTGGTCAATGCCAACATCCTGCGGCGCGAAAACTTCCCGACCGTAAATATGGCCGTCGTTGGCAAAGTAGCGGGCCGACGTATTGAAGAAGAGCTTATCCTTGATGATCGGCCCGGAGAAGTCGCCTTCGATATTATGAACCGCCGTGGGGCTGACGGAGTCCAGGTTCTGGAACAGGTCTATATTACTAGTCAGGTAGTCACCAAAAAACGCCCGGATACCGCCTGAAAAGGTGTTGCTGCCATCCCGGGTTACAATATTGACGATCCCGGACATGGCTTGGCCGTATTCGGCATTGAACGCCCCGGTCACGACCTGCAACTCGTCCACCATGTTGTTCTCGACCGAGACCCCGAGACTGCCATCGAACACGTCGGTCACCGGCATGCCGTCCACCCAGTAGCCGACCTCGCCCATGCGACCGCCACGGAAGTGGCCATTCACGACCCCGGCCTGCAGGCCCAGTATCTGGCCGAAGTTCTCAACCGGAAGCGAGCGGATCTCATCGCCTGAAACAATGGCCGTCGTAGCTGTCAGGTCCTTCTGTACCAATGGCTTCTCAGCCACCACCACGATCTCTTCGCCCTCGAAGACCTCCTCGCGCAATTTGAAGTCCACTTCGACCGTCAATCCCGCATTGACGACGACATTCTCCGTTTTCTGCGTGGCAAATCCGATGTAGGAAGCAACCACCGTATAGGTCCCCGGAGGTACTCCGATGATTGAGTACGAGCCATCGACGTTGGTAGCTGTTCCCTGGGTCGTGCCTTCGATGAACACGTTGACGCCGGGCAGTCCGCTGCCGAAGCCGGCATCGGTCACAACACCAGCAATCTTGCCTGTCGTTTGGGCAGATACCGAAGGTATGGCCACCACAAACAGCAGAGCAAAACCTATCTCTGCCGCAAGGCTCGCTATCTTGTTAAGCCTCCTACTCGTGGCACGCGGAGATCTCATGCGTCCGATCCGGTTATACTCTAGACTAGTTCGCTCGAAGGGGGCCTGACCAGTCCCCGAATACCTGCCCAACGACGACTCAATGCGAGTCGCTGCGGATTCGGAAGCGGTTCCACCATCTGCCGGATAAACGCGACCCTCTTCGAGCCGGATCACCCCAGAAGAAGGATAGCCTTCCTTCGGTTAACCATGTAAGCGCTTACACAACTCCCAGTTAAATTAGGGCTTAAAACGATAATTATCAAATCATACGTCTTACACCCCGTGTCGGATAGAAGATCGACTGGGGTCCCTACTGACCTATGGTGAGATTTAGAACTCTTTTTCCAGCGTAGAATTCACAATCGGTATTCTTAATGGGTAAGAACCAGGGGTCGCGTACGTACGAACTCAAACCCCTTGAAGCGGACGAGGTAAACACCCGGTGCCATCATTCCTAGATCAATTCGAGCCTCATGAAAACCAGATCGAAGGAAGCCGGAGTGTACGGTATGTACCCTCCGACCCAACAGGTCGAAAAGAGCGACGTCAACAAGACCTGCTGAGCTATTGTACCAGGCGATCTGCGCCGAACCGCGCGTCGGATTGGGCCAGGGGGCGGACAGCGTTGCAGTGTCTGGAAGCGTCGCGGAAGGACTCCGGCTCGTATAGACCGCGCCAAAGGGTAAACGGGGCAGCGGACCCAGATCCAGCGCGGCATCCTCCGAAGTAATCCATGTCGTGATGCTGAACGCAGGCAGCGTGACAGTGAATCCATCGACGTAGGCGCCCAGCGTGTCAGCGACAACATCATAGTAGGGGACGGGACCATCCGCGCTCATCTCGACGGCGTCTGAGGGGTCCAGGGTGAAGGTCCGCGGAGCATTGGCGAAGTTGATAGCGACCACCGCGTTTTCATCGAGGTAGGGCCGGACAAACGCCAAGGTGGATGAGGAGGACGAGAGGAAGCGCACATCCTGGGTCCCGAAAGCCGGGAAACGAGCCCGCGTCACCGCAAGGTATCGATGGAATGCAGCCCACTCCCCGTTGCGCTCAGTAGTGAAATTGACAGGCAGACGTCGCCGA
>JAFMNH010000040.1 GCA_017859335.1 Rhodothermales bacterium
TCAGGAACGTTTGACCATGCAGATCCGAACGGCCATCGAGGAGGCGCTCAATCCTCAGGGGGTGGCTGTTGTCATCGAGGCAACCCACCTGTGCATGGTCATGCGTGGGGTGCAGAAGCAACACTCTGTGACAACGACCAGCTCGATGTCGGGTCCTTTTTTGGAGAACACCCACACCCGGGCTGAATTCATGCGCCTTATCCACGGAACGGAGTAGCGGGTACGGGTCCGGCCAACCCGTCCGTCGACCGTCCCGTCCGTGACAATCGCGGTCAGTTCAGACTGGGGTGATCCGGGAAATTGGCCAGGATGGCAAAACTTCCGCCCATGGAGCGAAGGGTTTGTCCCCAGACGGCCGACTCAGCGGTGTCAAAGACCATGTCGGTCGTCGATTCGGCCAGAATCCACCCTCCCTGATCCACTTCTTCTGCCAGTTGACCGGACGACCATCCAGCGTACCCCAGGAAAAAGCGGATGTCGTCCATATCCAGGACACCTGCCTGCACACCGGCCTTGACCGCATCGAAGTCCCCACCCCAAAAGATACCGGGACGGATCTCGATGCCACCCGGAATCTGCTCCGGAAGGCGATGCAGGAAATGCAGCGTTTCAGGTTGGACCGGCCCTCCCCAGCTGATTTCCTCGTCCAGTCCGCTCAGCTCTTCAAACATCTGCTCCATGACAACGGTCAAGGACCTGTTCAGGATCAGGCCAAAGCTGCCCGCGTCGGTATGCTCACAGAGCAGGACCACGGCACGGCGGAAATTCGGATCCCACTGCATGGGAGGAGCCACGAGAAGCGCCCCGGCTCTGAGTGATGTTCGATCCTTGATCACGGGGCGTACCTCTATGGCGATGGTGTGGTTGGCCCCGGGCGTTCGAATTCCTTCACCAGCGCCTTTCGCGCCCCAACCCACCAGTCCGGCCCCCGGGTAATGGTGGTTATGGTAACATCTGCGAAGTGGGGAATCAATCCTATCAGTTCATCCGATACCAAATGCCAGTCTTCATCCATTACCATCCGACCGATCTCGTCAGCCTTGCTGTTCGTCCAACGCCACTTGTGCCGTAAGGCCTCGGCCTTCTTCCAGTAATTGCGATCATCCCAGGCGCGGGCGCTCTGCTCAATGGTCTCGCCGATACCGCGAAGGCTGAAGACGAGGAAGGAGACCATATCCGCCCACTCGTCATCGATGGTGTGCCGCTCGGCCAGAAGCCTGATGACTTCCGCACACGATCTGCGGTGCATGTTTCGGCGTTTGGCCGGTGTATCACCGGTCTGGACAATGCGACCCATAAGCTCATCCGAGGTCGGAACGTGGTGGTGGAAGGGCGAACGAAAAGGTAATACCGAGCCCACGAAGATGGCGTCTTTTTCGGAGTCATTGGTGCAAGATGCATCCCGATGGCCTGCCAACCAAAGCTACCCTGCACAGTGCCATCCGGTGAGGCCGCGCCTGTTATGTTTGACCCTATCTTACCGTCAGCTCATTTCTCCCAACAAGTGGACATCGATCATGGATCTGTCGGGAAACATTGTGTGGATCACCGGTGCCTCATCGGGTATCGGCAGGGCATTGGCCGTGGAATGTGCACGCCGGGGAGCCACTCTCATGCTGACGGCCCGACGCGAGGAAGCTCTCGAGGCTACCCGCTTGGCCTGCGAGCGCCCCGATGCGCATCGGTGCATGGTCCACGACGTGACATTGCATGAAAGCCATGCTGGCGTGCTCGAGGCTATCCTCGATACATGGGGGCGGCTTGACGTGGTCGTGCTCAATGCGGGTATCGGCCAACGGGCAAGCATCGAGGAGACCGATCCCGCGGTCGAGCGACAGATCATGGAGATCAATTATTTCGGGTGTACCGAGATCGCCCATGTCGTACTGCCCCACTTTGTGGAGCGCAACGCGGGACACCTTGTGGTCACCTCCAGCGTGATGGGCATGCTCTCCACCCCTCGTCGCGCCACCTATGCTGCCTCCAAGCACGCACTCCATGGTTTTTTCGAAGGTCTGCGAGCCGAACTGCATCACACGCACGTTGATGTAACCCTGCTGTGCGCAGGCTACATACAGACCGATATCAGCTATCATTCCCTGAAGGGCGACGGTAAGGGTCACGGCGCAATGGATGAGCAGCACCGCAACGCCATGTCCGCCGAATCATTTGCGCGCCAGGCAATCAACGCTGTTGCCCGGCGCAAACCGGTGGTATTCATCGGAGGACCCGAGCGGTTCGCACCGATGCTGCAACGCCTCTCTCCAGGCCTCGTGCGCTGGTTGCTGCCCAAAGTGATCACGAGGGACTGAGCCGGACGGCCCCCTGAATCGGATCCCTTTCGCAGCGCAGTGCAACGATCCGTGCGGAGGGCCGTACCGTGTGCTTCGGCTGACCCGGTACCCGGGCCTTATTCGGGGCTCTGGTTGTATGGACCTCCGCCAGGCTCGAATGACAGTCACCGACCGCACAGTTGCCGTCCTGCCCATGAAAACGTACACCTCCTGCCTGCTTAGTGCCATTGCCCTCTTGCTGTGGGTAGGCGTCGCACAAGCCCAAGACAGACATCGTTCCTTTGACGCCTCTCCAGGCGAGCGGCTCGTGCTCGACCTTGAGACCGGTGGCGAAATCGTTATCCGGGGATGGGACCAGGACCGCGTGGATGTTGCTGTGGACATCAGCGGAAGGAGCGCCGATGACGTTGTGCTCGATTTCAACCGGGGAACGCGTGTCATCGAAATTTCGAGCGCCTTCCGTTCCCGACGCTCCCGTGCCCGGGTGGATATGCTTGTCCATGTCCCCTATCAGTTTGATCTGGACCTGGCGACCACGGGGGGCGACCTGGTCATTTCTGGCGTAACCGGCAGCATCGAAGGGTCGTCCATGGGAGGCGACCTCCTGCTCAGCGAGCTTGGGGGGCAGGTGAACCTTTCCACCATGGGTGGTGATATCGAACTGACCCGGTCCAAGGTGGACGGCAGCGTGCATACCATGGGTGGCGATGTCTCGATATCCGACGTGACAGGTATCATCAGCGGTACCACCATGGGGGGAGACGTAACCTATGAGAACGTGCGCGCCGATGGCAGTCGCAGCCAGGACGTGGTCGAGGTCTCTTCCATGGGTGGAGATGTCGTCGTGGACGAGGCGCTCTACGGCGCCGATGTCCACACCATGGGTGGCGATATCGACATCAACCGCGCGGCCCGGTTTGTGAAGGCATCAACGATGGGCGGCGATATCGAGGTTGCTGAACTCGACGGCTGGATCGAAGCCAACACCATGGGTGGTGATATTGTGGTCAACATGGTCGGCGGTACCGCTGGTGACCGGCACGTGAACCTGGAGTCCATGAGAGGCACGGTTGAGTTACAGGTTCCAGAGGGACTCTCGATGGATATCGAAATCAGGATTCGCATCGCGGGCGGTGCCGATCTGGATGCGTTTGAGATTATTTCAGACGTGGAGTTGGCCGTGGAGGTGGAAAACAACCCGAACCGCCGTTGGCGTTCCAAAGGGGAGGTCGTCGCCCGGGGTCGGGTTGGCAGTGGAGCCAACAAGGTGGTGATCCACACGGTGAACGGGAACGTAATCCTCAAGCAGGACGGATAAGGAAACGAACGGACGTGGGTACCGAGCGCGGTTCACGCATCGAATCCCCGGGGGAAATCCTCTGGAAAGCCGTAGACGACGAGGGTGCGACCATTCTCCTGCTTCTGCGCCAGCTCGGACATGCCCATCTTTTGCATGATCCGTACCGAGCCTGCGTTCTCCGGATAGGATTGAGCGGTCATCCCCGTCAACCCGAATGACGTTCGCCCCACCCACAGAGCGGCAGAACAAGCCTCGAATCCATAGCCTCCACCCCAGAACTCCCGGCCGAGACGCCATCCAAAATCCAAGCGCCCGTCCTTCTCATCGAACCCCGAGAAGCCGATGAGATGACCACTGGCGGCATGCTCAATGGCAAAACGCATCCAGCCCCGCTCTTCTTGGTGACGCATCATCGTGCGCACGAACGCTTCCGCGTGGCCTCGCCCCCTCGGCTTCCCGTCTCCGATGTAGCGCATGACCTCAGGATCTGCCACGATACCAGCGTAGGCATCCACATCGGTCATGGACCAATTCCGCAGGAAAAGGCGCTCGGTTCGGGCGTGCGTTGTCATGGATTTATCGTGCAGGGCCGACGGGTGTCTTATACACGGTAGAGTTTTTTATAGTTTCGAAGGCGTTCCCTCCTTTAGGGTCCCCGCAATGAATGTGCTCCATCTGTCAACCCCTGATTATCCACTGTGGCCAACTTCCTCTTCCCGGATCGCCTGACTGCCCGGTTTGCTGCCCCTGACGATGCAGGAACCCCGAGTCATTCGGGGCATCCGTCAAGCCCCCGGGAAAGCCGACACTTCATCCAGCAGATCATCGATGACGACCTCAAGACAGGTCGGGTCACAGGGGATGTCGTCGTCCGATTCCCCCCCGAGCCCAATGGGTACCCACACATCGGGCATGCCAAGGCCATCGTGCTCAATTTCTCCCTGGCCAAGGAGTACGGTGGTCGGTGTCATCTGCGCTTCGACGATACCAATCCGGAAACAGAGGACATGGAATATGTCCGGGCCATGAAGCGGGATATCCGATGGCTCGGCTACGAATGGGGAGAGAATGAATTCTATGCCTCGGATTATTTCGAGCAGCTCTACGATCTGGCTGAGCGCCTGATCGAGGAGGGGCTGGCCTATGTGGACAGTCAGACGGGCGAAGAAATCCGCGCCACCCGTGGGACCGTGACGGAAGCAGGCACGGAAAGTCCCTATCGTAACCGCACGGTGCAAGAGAATCTGGACCTCTTTCGGGGTATGCGTGCCGGTCAATTCAACGATGGGGAGCACGTGTTGCGGGCCCGCATCGACATGGCATCCCCCAACATGCTGATGCGCGATCCGGTCATCTACCGTATCAAGAAAGCATCCCATTACCGCCGTGGGGACGAATGGCCCATTTATCCGCTCTACGACTTTGCGCATCCCCTCTCGGATGCCATCGAGGGGATTACCCACTCCCTGTGCACGCTCGAGTTCGATGTCCACCGTCCGCTCTACGACTGGCTGGTCGAACATCTGTTCGAGGATCCACGTCCTCATCAGTACGAATCGGCCCGGCTGAATTTGGACTACACCGTGATGAGCAAACGCAAGTTGCTGCAGCTTGTGCGGGAAGGCCGCGTGGCCGGATGGGATGACCCGCGCATGCCGACCCTCTCCGGCATGCGCCGGCGTGGTTACACGCCGGCGGCCATCCGCCGCTTCTGCGAGCTGATCGGTGTGGCCAAGGCCGACAACCGGGTGGATGTTGCCCTGCTTGAATACGCCGTGCGGGATGACCTGAACGACAAGGCGCGGCGCGTGATGTGCGTTCTGGATCCCCTGAAGGTTGTCTTGACCAATTTCCCGGACGGCAAAAGCGAAATGCTCCATGCCGGCTACTGGCCACATGATATCGGTCACGAGGGGGCACGCCAGGTACCCCTGACGCGGGAGATTGTCATCGAGCGGTCCGACTTCATGATGGACCCCCCATCCAGGTTCCATCGCCTCAGCCCGGGCGCCGAGGTCCGTCTGCGCCACGCCTATATCATCCGCTGCGACGACGTCATTACCGATGATGAGGGCCAGGTGACCGAACTACGCTGCTCTGTGGACTACGACACCCGTTCGGGCAGCGATTCATCCAAAAAAGTGAAAGGAACAGTCCACTGGGTCTCGGCCAGCGAGGGCATCGAAACGACGGTCCGACTTTATGACCGCCTCTTCAATGTCCCCAACCCGGATGACGTGGAAGAGGGACAGAGCTTCGTCGACCACCTCAACCCGGACAGTCTTCGGGAAGTGACGGCCGTCATCGAACCCAGCACGGCCGATGATGAGCCGGAAACCTGGTATCAGTTCGAGCGCCAGGGCTATTTCTATCTCGATCCGGTGGCCTTCGAAGAGGGCAAGCGTGTGTGGAACCGGACCGTAACCCTCCGCGACTCCTGGGGCAAACAACAGGAACCGGCGGCACCTGCCAAACCCAAAGGGCAGAAACAGGCAGTGCCTGCGCAGCCCGCCGAGCCGCTCGACCCCATGGCCGAGCTGGATGAGGAAGAGCATTCCATGGCCATCGAATTGCAGACGCTCTATGCCCTCTCGCCCGAGGATGCAGCCTTCCTGGCCACGCGCGACGACGAGCGGGTGTTCTTCAAGGAAGCTGCTGCCGCCTCGAACACACCGGTGGCCATTGCCAACTGGCTGATTCATGAATTGCGTCCGCTGCTCTCACAAGAGCAGATGGAAACGCCGCCCACCACGGCCCAGCATTTTGCCGCGCTCGTCGCGCTTCACGCCGATGGGACGCTCTCCTCGCGGATGGCTCGGGAGGTTCTCGAGGAAATGATTGCATCCGGAGAGGGGCCTGACACCATCGTAGAGCGCAAGGGCATGAGGCAGGTATCGGACGAAGAGGCCCTTTCAGGCGTCGTTGACGAAGTGCTCTCAAACCATCCAGACCGCGTGGAAGCCTATCGGGGCGGCAAGAAGGGCCTGATCGGCTTTTTCATGGGTCAGGTCATGCAAAAAACCGACGGTTCGGCCAATCCGCAGGTCGTCCGCGCCCTCTTGCAGGAACGCCTCGACTGATCCCGAGAAGGAACGGGAGGGCACGCCATCAATTCTGGGGCCACAACCACACGACCTGATTCTCGAGATCGGTCAGGATTGGTGTTGCCGCCGCCAGGGACAGCAGGTAGGATGTCTCCTCGGTCGCTACGATGAGGGTATCGGCATCCACCCAGTACATGCCCGTCACGGGTACCTCCGGCATGGGAAGGGACTGCGAAAAGGTGGCCCCACTCGTCTTCACCTGCCAGTCCATTCCGCCATCGGTCGAAGTGCGTTGGTAGACGATGTGACGCCCCCCGGGTGCCATGGATGGATGGGTCACCGCTGACGATGCAGCGGGAGGTATCACATAGGTTGAGCGGCCATCGGCCACCGTATACACCGATACGGCACGCTGGAGACCATCATCGGGCGGCGCCACGTCATAGAGCAATTCGCTGCCGTCGGGACGCCATGAAAGATTACGCGGAGCGTATCTGTCCCCGATCACCTTGATCGGATCCGAGCCCGTCGTCGACTCGATATACAAGGTGGAGTCCGGCTCGTAGGCACGTTTCTCCCGATTGTAGACCAGCTCCCGCAGGATGTAGGCCAGGTGCCGACCGTCCGGTGAAGCGGATACGTGATGCAACTTGCGGGCATCCACCGATCGGATGGTTTCGCAGCCAATGGCTTCCACCTCGTAGAGGCTCTCTTCATTGCGGACTATCAAGGAGCCGCCGGGCACTTCGGCCAGAACGCTCTTCGAGGCTGAGCACCCCACCGAACGGACCTCGTCGGCGCGGCGATCCCACGTGTCAATACCTGTCTCAGAACCACCTGCACCCGTGCCATCCGCCGCCGGAACGAAATATCCGAAGTGGAAACGCATGCCATCGGTGCTCCATGCACCCGTGTACACCCGATCCTCGGACCCCTCGGACAGGAGGGTGATCACCCCATCCTCACTCGATACAGCCACCAGGGAGCCTCCTTTAGAAAGCACGACGGCTGACCCGTCAGGAGCACCGGAAACAAACCCGGTAGGCCCGGCTGCCGAGAAGGATTGAGGGGTCGGGGACGCACCCCTGACCTCGATACGCTCCTGATCAGCTACGATGGCGCGGTACCCGTCGAGCGGCGATGCCGGCTCCACAGGCGGGGGCGGCGCTTCCTCGACGATAACCGGAGCACTGGCACATGCAGCCATCAGGAAGGACAGTAATACGGAAGCAAGGAGGCTCGTTTGGCAGCGCATACGGGATCAAGTCAGGGGCGATTCATGAGCTCATGGAGCCAGGGAGCGCAGGTTGCGCCCCGCAGCACACAGTACAATATGGGATGCGCGGGTCTACCCCTGCCCGTGCTGAATGTTCAGAACAGCGACCGGGCGCCCCGTGGCTGCCGTGTCTACTGTTCGCCGCCGCACGGCAGGGACGATGTCCCCGCTCTTTTTCACTCCGGGTCTTCAGCTGCGGGTTTCACTCCAACGCTCCAGGATCCCTCCCGCCCTGCGAACGGAGCGGAAGTAAAAATCGGCCCGTAACCGCTCGCGTTCCGACTGGTCCAGATTGCCATTGGCCCCGAGGGCGCGCGTCCGCGCCGAGAAGGCCGCGTACAAACTCATGGCGGCTGCTACCGATATGTTGTAGCTCTGCACAAACCCCGGCGAGGGTAGAATGCACGTTTGATCCGCACCCGCCAGCATGGCCTCAGAACAGCCCATGGCTTCATTTCCGAAGACCATGGCTGTTTTTCGGGTGAAGTCGACCTCCTCAAGGGGAACAGCCCCCTCCGTCAGGGCCGTGACAACGACGGTGTATCCGCAGGCCTTCAGGTGCTCGATGCACGCCGGCGACGTATCCCACACGTGCACATCCAGCCACTTCTGCGCTCCTTGTGTGGTCCGGGAAGAGTGCTTGAACGGTACCTCGCCCCGCCGAATGACATGGAAGGGCTGAAAGCCGAGCCCCTCAGCCGTTCGCATGACAGCGCTCACATTACCCGTATTGATGACACCCTCCACAACTGTGGCCACATCATAGGTTCGACCATCGAGGATATCCTCCATGCGTCGCTTCCGTTCTTCGGCCACATGGGGCCCAAGAATGTGCACTATATCCTCCGGGGGCAACCAATGCTGCCCCGCCTGCCAGCCCTCAAAACGGTGTCCACTGCTCGTAATGAGTGCTTCCATTGCTTTCTGCGGGTGTTCCATGCGGTAAACTGAGCCAGAAAGGGGGAGGAATCAAGCAGGGAACCGAGATAGACCCCGTCGCTTGAAAAGCGCATCGATCCTTTCCACCCACCCCTTTTACCCATGCAACTGACAAACAAAGTAGCCATCGTTACCGGGGCCAGTGCCGGCCTTGGAGCGCAATGCGCCCGGGACCTGGCTGCCGAGGGCGCTCGCGTGTTCGGCCTGGCCCGCAGGAAGGATCGCCTTGACGCGCTCGCAGCAGAGATCGGCCCGGCGTTTACGGGCATTGCCTGCGACATGACGCAGGAAATGGCTGTCCAAAGCGCTATCGAGCAGGTCCTCGAAACGAGTGGTCGCATCGATATCCTGGTCAATAATGCAGGGCTCGGAAAATTCGGACCTGCGGATACGGTTTCCCTCGAAGAGTGGAATCTGCAGATGGATGTCAACCTCAAGGGCGTCTTCCTGGCTACGCGTGCCGTGCTCCCCACCATGAAGCGGCAGAATGCCGAGTCGGGTTTCGGCGGTCATGTCGTGAATATCGCATCGGTGGCGGGCCTGATGGGGAATCCCAACATCAGCACCTACAATGCAACCAAGTTCGGACTCAGGGGCTATTCGGATGCCTTGTTCAAAGAGGTGCGCGAAGACGGGATCAAGGTCTCCTGCTTCTATCCCGGGTCCATCCAGACGGAGTTCTTTGACAAGGCGGGCATCCCGATCTCAGCCAATCCGATGATGCCCGAGGATATCTCCGCCACGCTCGTGCACGTTCTCAAGGCGCCCGACAACTACCTGATCTCCGAGATCGTCATGCGGCCTTTACGACCGAGGGGATGATCCTTCCCACCTTGGTTTCGCTATCTTGCCACCGAACTCCAATCAATCCGCTTCCCCATGAAACGTCGTCACTTTGTACGTAACGCCTCGCTCGGTGCAGCGGGGAGTGCCCTCCTTGCCGGTTGTGCCTCAGGCGAGAGCGGATCGGCTGCCGCGGTACAGACACGTCCCCGGGTAAATTGGCGCTTGACGTCCAGCTTTCCCCGATCACTGGACACGATCTACGGCGCAGCCCAGGTGCTGGCAAACCGGGTGGAGCAGCTTACCGATGGCCGCTTCACCATCCGGGTGTTTCCCGCTGGCGAACTCGTACCCTACAACCAGGTCCTCGAAACCGTCCAGAAGGGCACGGTGCAAATGGGTCATTCGGCCAGCTACTACTTCACGGGGCTCAATCCTGCCTTCGCCTTTGATACGACGGTCCCCTTCGGCCTCAATGTGCGGCAGCTCAACGCCTGGTTCTACCATGGCCAGGGCATGGAGTTGATGCGAGGCCTCTTTGCTGATTTCAACATCATCAATCTGCCCGGGGGTAACACCGGTGTGCAGATGGGTGGCTGGTTCCGTGAACGGGTTGACTCGCTGAGCGACTTCAGGGGCTTGAAAATGCGTATTCCCGGCTTCGGTGGGCAGGTCATGTCGGAGTTGGGCGTCAACGTACAGGTCCTGGCCGGCGGGGAGATCTACCCGGCCCTTGAGCGGGGCGTGATCGATGCGGCGGAATGGTCCGGGCCCTACGACGACGAGAAATTGGGCTTCCACCAGATTGCCAAGAACTATTACTACCCGGGTTGGTGGGAGCCCGGGGCAGGACTGAGTTTCTACATCAACAAGACCGCCTGGGAACAGCTGCCCGCCGACTACAAAGCCGCTCTGGAAGCGGCTGCCGCTGAAGCCAATGTGGATATGGTGGCGAGCTACGATGCAAAGAATCCAGTGGCACTGTCGCGACTACTGGATGAAGAAGACGTATCGCTGCGTCCTTTTTCGGATGAAGTGATGAATCGGGCGCGGGAAATCACGCTCGATATCCTGTCGTCCGAGGCCGCCGCCGACCCAGCCTATCGACGTATCTGGGACAGCTACAACGCCTGGCGAAAGGTGTCGAACCGCTGGCTCCGGACCTCGGAAAACACCTACGCATCGTTCGCCTTCAACAGCGAAGGGTGACACGGGGAACACCTCGTAACGGAGCTCTCGTGGGATGTACCTAATGGGTACGCTGTGCCATAAAAGCGTATCCGCACGAACCACAACGAAGGGCAACATGATCTCCATTCATCGCTATGTTACCCCGCGCACTACGCGGTTCGCGCAGATCGGGGAGGCGAACGAGAACACCTGCGAGATCATTTTCGCCCTGCATGGATGGGGGCAACTGGCCGGAGATTTCGCTGAGGTCATGGCTCCCATGGCAACGGAAGGTCGCGTCATTGTGTGTCCCGAGGCGCTTTCGAAGTTCTACGTGGGCTTTCAGCCACGGGAGACAGGCTCTTCCTGGATGACCAGCTACGACCGGGAATACGAGATCATGGACTATGTTACCTATCTCGATGGTCTGGCCGCGCAGATCCGCGAATCGACGCCCGAACACGCTCGCATCGTTGTATTCGCCTTTTCCCAAGGCTGCCACACGGCCAGCCGCTGGATCGGGAATGGCGTACTCAAGCCCAACCGCCTCATCCTGTGGGGCTCCGATCCTGCCGAAGATCTGAGCAACGAGGAATGGGATGCCGTGTCCGATGTGGACCATATCACGCTCGTGGCCGGCACGCTTGATCGTTTCGTGACCGGCGGGCGTCTCCAACGCGCAGAGGAGGCCTTGCGCGATCACCAGTGTTCATTCGACATCATCCGCTACGAAGGAGGACACCATCTGCAGGACAGCGTCCTCTTTGACCTCTTCTCTCCCAGCGAAGATGTCTCCGAGGGCTGAGACTCAGCCTCGTGAGCGGTACCTCATCCAGCGGTGTCGAGGTCGCTCGATCCGGTTCTTCTCATGCCGCGGGATCAACACTTCGTTGCCGCCATGGTCCCGTGAAATGATGTAATAGCGACTGACCAGGATCCGGACTTTGGGCAGGGACATCCCGGTCATGGTAGCCACGGTCGTGGTACGGAATCCTTTCCGGACCATGGACAACACCTGCTCACGCAAGCGCGCCTCTTTCTCTTCTTTCACATCCCGCTCCTGGCGGCGAGAGGCAACCCCTGCCCGCTCCAGCCGGGCATGCACGGCTTCCTTGCTCATGCCGAAGGCATCTGCAATCTCCCGCACGCCCAAACCTTCTTCATGGGCGGCAACGATCTGCACGGTCTTGTCATCGAGGTCACGCATCCAGTAAAAATAAGGGATGGGCGAACGGGGGCGAAGCGTTTTTCACCGGGTTTGGTGAAAATTGACCTCCAAACGGATGGCAGGCGCCCATCGGCAGGTGGCGCGGCGCAGCGCCCTCTCCCTCGGGACCTCCCTGTCGCCGTCTCCTGCCAGTCGCCATCTCCAGCTGAGCACCGTGCTCTGCTGACCTTGGAATGCCCTCAGCCGGATGCCCTCATTCTCCCCACTGATCCACCACCTGCCGCACAGCCTTCTCAACACCCGCCTGGTATCTCTCGGCAAATTCCTTCCACGTGCAAAATGTTCGGGGGTCAGCCCGGTCAGGAAAGAGAATACCCTCGAGATGGTCGTACTCGTGCTGGAAGGTGCCCGCTGTGATGCCTTTGATTTCTCGCTCGAAAGGCACACCAAACCGATCGAGCGCCTGGAGACGAATATGGGGGCATCGAGGAACCTGACCACGCAAATCGGGGATGGAGAGGCACCCCTCATAATTCAGATACCGATCCGGGGTCAGGAACGTAATGCGGGGATTGACGCAAACGGTCAGTTCCGCATGGGGCTTGTAGGGGTAGCGCGGATTGTCCCTGACCTCGACGATAAACATGCGCCAGGGTTTGCCCACCTGGGGTGCGGCAATACCGGCGCCGTTGGCAGCACGCTTGGTCTCAATCAGGTCATCCACGAATTCCTGCATCCCGGGTGTTCCCAGCTCTTCCCCAGGTACGTCATGGCAGGGTGCGCGCAGGACGGGATGGCCGATCTGTACAATGTCGAGTACCATGTCGGGTACCATGATATCAGGAGGAATGGGGTAGCATCCACGGGGATGGACAGGAAAGGTGGGCAATTTCCTGAACAGATGCGAAACGGGACAAATCATCCTGAGGGCCATCGTATCATGAAAGGTATCATGCCGCTGGCAGCATGGCCCCGGAAGGCCCTACATTCTGGTTCAACCAACGCTACCCGATTGTACCATGCCTCTCCTTCGTCTCCTGCCAACTGCCCTGCTGTTGCTATCGGTCTTGCCATCCACCGCCCAGCAGCACCTGCGCCCCGGGGATCGGGTCGAGGGGTCGCTGACCCCCAGCTCAAAGGATGTCTACACGTTCGACGCCCGGGAGGACTTCTACCTCTACGGCTACGTCGATCAGGTGACCGTTGATGTCGTGGTGCACGTCTTTGACCCTGCCGGCAAGCAGATAGGAGAGTTCGACAGTCCCGCACGTGGCCCGGAGCCGTTCCAATTCTCGCCGGAATCGACCGGCCGCTATCGCGTGGAGGTCACCTCGTTCGAAGGCGCCGAGGGAGCCTACGAAATGGTTCTTGTTGCCGCGGAGCCCAAGGCCACCAACCCGAGGAAATTGGTGGATCAAATGATGATGCCCTTCTCCGGAAACGATGTCCCCGGGGCCGCCATCTCGATCCTGCTCGATGGCAAGGTGGAATTTGCCAGGGGCTATGGCATGGCGAACCTGGCCTACGATATTCCCATGACGGATGAGACGGGCATGAGCATTGCGTCCGTATCAAAACAGTTCACGGCCATGGCCGTGATGCTGATGGTGAACGAAGGCAAGATGGACCTCGATGCAGATATCCGGACCTATCTGCCTGACCTGGAAGGTCCCGAAGGCACCATCACCCCGCGTCAGATGCTGAACCATACGACGGGCCTGCGGGAAATCCTGAACTTCCTGCCCATGGCCGGCAAGACATTTGCCGATGCCATGCGCACTACCGAGCCGCAAGAGGTATTCAATCGGCAGCGCCTGCTGCAAAACGAACCTGGATCGGAATACAATTACAACAACACTACGTTCATGCTGCTGGCACGGGCCGTCGAGAACGTCTCCGGTCAGGATTGGAAGACCTACATGGAGGAGCGCATTTTCAAGCCGCTTGGCATGGGGAATACGACCGTAAAGACCGAGGTGGGCCAAGTCATTCCAGGTGCCAGTCAGGGCTATGCCATGAGCGAGCACGGAGGCTACCGCGCTGTCATTGATTTTGCCGAAGCCTACGGCGCCTCGAGTGTGAATACGACGGCACGCGACATTACCAAGTGGATGCTCAACTACCGGGACATGACCGTCGGTGGACCAGCAGCCATCGAAGCCATGACCACCCGCGCCATCCTGACGAGTGGGGACACGACGGGATATGGTCTGGGCCTGGGCGTTACGGAGTGGCGTGGCCAGCGCCTGTGGACACATACCGGGGGCGAAACCGCACACCGCACCTGGTTCGGGTATTTCCCGGATATCGAGGCGGGCATGTTCATTTCGAGTGCCAATCCAGCTTACTCGAACGGCATGTGGACGGATATTGCCGAGGCCTGGTTCGGCGAATACCTGGAGCCTGCTGAAGAGGACAGTCCGGTCACGGCAGCACCTGATACAGATACCACGACGCCGACACCCGAGCAATTGGAGGCCATTGCCGGCCTCTACCAATTCATCGGCGCCCCGCTACAGATAGCATACAGCGTCGAGGACGGAACCCTCTTTGCACAGGCTACCGGTCAACCCAAATTTGAGGTGCAGCCGAGTTCTGACTCCACGTTCGTCTTTGTGGGTGTGCCGGGAGCCTCGGTCACCTTTCACTACGCGGCAGACGGCTCGGTGCATCGCGGC
This sequence comes from Rhodothermales bacterium, assembly GCA_017859335.1. GTDB lineage: Bacteria > Bacteroidota > Rhodothermia > Rhodothermales > UBA10348 > JAAZVD01. Next base: position 14,653 of record JAFMNH010000040.1, read on the forward strand.
ACGCATCATCAGGGAGTAGACTCTCCCATGGAGAAGATCGATGTGCCCGAAGAAGGCCCTGATCTGACTGCCTTCCAGGGCCGGTATTGGTCTGCCGAACTCGAGACGCTGTACACGCTCGTGGTTCAGGATGAAGGGCTACAGGCCCGCCACCGCTGGATCGATCCGTTTCCGGTGGTCCACGTAACTGGAGATCAATTCTCGGGCGGGCAGTGGTTCATCGGGCAAATCGAATTCATGCGGGCTCCGGACGGAACGGTTGCCGGCTTCACGGCGGGCAACGGCAGAACGCGGGGCGTCTGGTTTGAGAAAGTAACCTGGTAGGCCCGGTTGCCGGGGCACCACCGGGACGTCCCGGTCAATGAGACCCCGCAATCCGAAGGAGGCCTGTCACGACGACCGGCAACAAGAGGATGCCCATCAAGAGGCCCACGTCACGAGCTCGGGCCAGAGGATGATCAGCATCAGGCCGATGGCCTGTATGATGATGAAGGGCACAGCACCCCGGTAGATTTCGCTTGTCTTGATTTCCGGCGGAGCCACACCGCGCAGGTAGAAGAGCGCGAAGCCGAAGGGTGGCGTCAAGAACGACATCTGCAGATTCATACCCAACATGACGCCGAACCAGACCAGGTCCACACCGAGGAGGGAGGCCGCGGGGACAAGGAGCGGGATAACGATGAAGGCGATCTCGAAGAAGTCGATGAAGAAGCCCAGGATGAAAACGGCCAGGTTGGCTACGATCAAGAGGCCGATCACGCCGCCAGGCAAGTTTGTCAGCAGCTCCTCGATCCACAGATCACCATTCAGACCGCGGAAGACCAAAGCGAAGGCTGTCGAACCGATAAGGAGGAAGAGCACCATGGCCGTCAGCTTCGTGGTGTTGTCCATCGTCTCCCTCAGGGCCTTCCACGAGAGGCGACGATTGAGCGCTGCGAGAAGCATGGCGCCCAGCGCGCCAAGCGCACCTGCCTCGGTAGGCGTGGCCATTCCGGAAAAGATCGAGCCCAGCACGAGCAGGATCAGGAAAAGCGGGGGCAGAAGTACCAGGAAGACGCGCTTGACCAGTTCGCGGCGCTCGATGTCAAGCGTTTCCGCGGGAAGGGCAGGCGCTTTCTCAGGCTGGAAAAAGGCTACGCCACCCGCATAGAGGGCATAGAGCCCGGCCAACATGATTCCGGGTACAAGGGCGCCCATGAACAGGTCGCCGACGGAAATACCCATCTGATCGGCCAACACAATCAGAACGACCGAGGGTGGAATGATCTGGCCCAACGTGCCGGAGGCCGTAATGACCCCGACCGACAGCTCCTTCGAATATCCATAGCGCATCATGACGGGTAGGGAAATCAGTCCCATGGCCACCACGCTGGCGCCAACGACGCCAGTGGCTGCCGCCAGGAGCGCCCCTACGAAGACCACGGCCAAGGCCAGACCTCCCCGCACGGTTCCGAAGACCTGTCCCACCGTGGTCAGCAGGTCTTCCGCCAATCGGGACTTCTCGAGCATGGTCCCCATGAAGATGAAGAAGGGCACGGCCAAGAGCACGAAATTCGACATGATGCCGAAGGTCCGATCGGGCATGGCAAGGAGCAGATGCCAGTCGAACATGCCCATCTCCACCCCGATGAAGGCAAAGACGAGAGCTGTCCCGCCGAGCGCCAACGCCACGGGGTAGCCGGAGAAAATCAGGATCAGGGCCCCGACAAACATCAAGGGAGCCAGCCACTCGCCTTCCATCAGCCCTCCTCCGTATGGTCGGTTTCAGGGGCATTCGGCCTATCGCCCGCCTGGGCGGAGGCGGGGTCGGCGTCGCGAAGAACGGCCACCGCCCGGATCGTCATGGATACGCCTTGCACCATCACCAATAAAAAAGCGACGGGTATCACGGTCTTGATGGGGTAGCGCGGCAAGCCGCCCGGATCGGGCGACATCTCCATTACTTCCCAGGAGTTCATGACGGCGGGCCAGGACACCCAAAGCATCAGGAGGCAAAAGGGAAACAGGAAAAGGACCGTACCCAGAAGATTGATCCACGCTTTGCCCTTTGGCCCCAGCTGGGTGTAGAGGATATCCACGCGCACATGGGCATCATGCCTCAGCGTATAGGCGGCTCCCACCAGGAAGAGGATGGCAAACAGGTACCACTGCAGCTCGAGGTACGTGTTCGAACTGAGCGTCATACCGGTATACTTGTCCAGGTAGCGTACGACGGCGTTGTAGCCACCGATGACCACCATCGCGAGCGTCAACCAGTACAGTACATGGCCTACGCGGTCTTGAAACCGGTCGATGGCGTCGGCAAGTCGAAGGAGCTGCAGCATGATGGGATGAGGGGAAGAGGAGCGCCGAAGTTAGGAATCTTCTGACGAACTGCCCGGCTCCTGCGCATCTTTATCGGCATATCGTTCTACGCGCCGCTTCAGATCCATCTCCTGATCGCGGCTGCGCCAGTAGTCGAGGCGCTCCTTGATGGTCCGCTCGTACCCCACGTCGGACGGTTCGTAGAAATACACGCCCTGCATGTTGTCGGGCAGGTACTGCTGCGGGACGTAGTGGTTATGATAGGCGTGGGGATACAGGTACCCCTTGCCGTGTCCCAGTCCTTCGGCGTCGCGATTGCCATCCTTGAGCGGGTTTGGGACCTCGCCGCTCTGCTCGTTCTCCACGTATTTAAGGGCATCAAAGAACGTGTAGGTCGAATTGCTTTTGGGCGCCGTGGCCAGGTACAGACAGCACTGGGCCAGATGGAAGCGCCCTTCGGGCATACCGACCCACTCGAAGGCCTGCGCACACGAGGTGGCCACTTGGATGGCCCGTGGGTCGGCCAGGCCGATGTCTTCGGCCGCAAAGATGAGCATGCGGCGGATGATGAAGCGCGGGTCCTCGCCCGCATAAAGCATCCGTCCCATCCAGTACATGGACGCGTCCGGGTCCGAGCCCCGCAGGCTCTTGATGAAGGCGCTGATGGTGTCGTAGTGGGCATCGCCTTCCTTGTCATAGAGCACGGCCCGTTTCTGGATGCTCTCCTCGGCCACATCCAGCGTGACGGATTCTCCCTCGGGCGTGGTTTCAACCGCCAATTCAAGCGCATTGAGCAGCGAGCGCGCATCCCCATTGGCCGTCGATACGAGATGCTCCAGGGCATCGTCGTCTATGGCGATGTCCCGTCTTCCGTAGCCACGCTCCTTGTTGTCGATTGCAAACCGGGCGACGCGACGGAGGTCGTCTTCCGTCAGTGATTGCAGCTCGAAGATGCGCGACCGGGACACGAGCGCCTTGATGACCTCGAAGTACGGATTCTCGGTCGTGGCACCGATAAAGGTCACTGTGCCGTTCTCCACGTGCGGCAGCAAGGCATCCTGCTGCGCCTTGTTGAAGCGGTGGACCTCATCAATGAACAGGATCGTGCGCTGCTGGTGGTGCTTGAGGCGGGTTTCGGCGTCGGCAATGGCTTCCCGGATGTCCTTGACCCCGGCCAGGACGGCGTTCAATGTCCGGAAATAGGATCGGGTCGTGTTGGCAATGATGCGGGCCAGCGTCGTCTTGCCCGTACCGGGCGGGCCATAGAAGATGACCGACGTGACCCGGTCGGCTTCGATGGAGCGGCGGAGCAGGCGACCCGGACCCAGGATGTGATCCTGTCCGATGTACTCATCCAACGTGCGCGGCCGCATCCGATCGGCCAGCGGGGCGCGGGAAGAGCGGAAATCACGAGCGGACGCGTCGAACAGGTCGGAATCGGACATCGGTGGCAGCGGGGTCAGGCGGCAAGCGGGTCAGTGGGCAGGGGATAGGCCCATCTCCCTGATGATGGTACGCATGCCCTCCTCAAACAACAACGCGCCACCCTGGGATGGATGTCGGACATAGGTGGACTCGACCCCGAGAAGCGTTAGCGCCTTCTCTGCCTTACGACCGATGGCAACGATCCGTTCAGGCTCAAGAATGTCCAGCATCCTCGCAATAAGCGGAGTAAATCGCTTGATCTCCGAAATGCGCGGCGTACGGATGGACATCGGCTTGCCGGGCTTGAATGGATGCATCGGCACCGTATTCCATGTCATCAGATCCATGGCATAGGGCGCCAGCACGCGCCAGTAGATCGAGGCACTGTACTCCTTGTGGGGTTGGTCCCGGTTGCTCGTTTGACGGCCACCGTGGGGGAAGGTAGCGTCCACCAACTGCTCTTCGCTCGTAATGGGCACGCCCGTAAACCGGCAGCCCCAGGGACCGGGCGCTTCGGCCAGCACGAAGATGCGCGGCAGCCGGGTCCGCTCTCTCAGGTAGCGGGATAGATTCTCGCGTCGAAGGAGGTTCGCATGGGGCCGATCCCTGTCCGAATCCACCTGATCATACGGATTGAACAGCCCATCGGAGGGCGGTTGGTCGAACAGAGCCTCCTCGATGACCTGCTCGAGCAACACAAGAGGGTGGGCAGGGTTGGAGCACACAGAAACAGCGGTTCAGTCGGGTTTGTAGGGGATGACCCCGCAATAACGGACGCTTTGGCTGATACCATCAGCGAATTTTCGTTGCAGACTGCGGCACATCGGCTCAAAATTCCGAAAGAAGTGTCTAATTCCCCTACTTTCGACACGTACGCTCACACGCATCCCGATCAGCGGTCTGCCTGCTCACGCAGCCCTTCGGAATGCCGCCCAAAACAAGCCACAGCCATGGACAACGCACGTCTCTCGATCAACGATCAAGAAGTCGAATTTCCCGTCACCGTCGGTACCGAACAGGAAGTCGGTTTCGACATCAGGAAACTGCGAGGTCAAACGGGCGCCATCACCGTGGATCCCGGATTTGCCAACACGGGATCGTGTCACAGCGAGATTACCTTCATCGATGGCGAAAAGGGAGTCCTTCGCTACCGGGGGTATTCGATCGAGGATCTGGCCGAGCATTCCACCTTCCTCGATGTAGCCTATCTCCTCATCTACGGCAGTCTTCCGACGCGGGAAGAACTCGACGGGTTCAATACGGAGATTACGCGACACAGTCTCCTGCACGAGGACATGAAGAAGTTCTTCGAAGGGTATCCTGCCTCGGCGCCCCCGATGAGTGTCCTCTCGACCATCGTAGCCTCCCTGTCGGCCTACTATCCGTCGGGCAACTCCGAGGAAGAGGTCAACCTGAACATTATCCGGCTCATTGCCAAGCTCAACACCATCGCGGCCTTCTCTTACAAGAAGTCCATAGGGCAGCCCTACATCTACCCGCGCAATGACTTGGGCTACGCGGCAGACTTCTTGCACATGATGTTCGCTGTCCCGAGCGAGGACTACGAGATCAACGCACTTATTGCCCGCACGCTGGACATGCTCCTCATCCTGCACGCGGACCACGAGCAGAACTGCTCTACGTCCACGGTCCGCATGGTAGGCAGCTCGGGAGCCGACTTGTTCTCTTCCATTTCGGCCGGTATCAGCGCCCTGTCCGGTCCTTTGCACGGTGGGGCCAACACGGCGGTCATCAACATGCTGGAAATGATCCGACAGGATGGAGGCAACTTCCAGAAATACGTTGAAAAGGCCAAAGACAAGGACGACCCGTTCCGTCTGATGGGCTTCGGTCACCGCGTCTACAAGAATTTTGACCCGCGCGCTCGCGTCATCAAGAAGTCTGCGGACGAAGTACTCGGGCAGCTCGGTATCAACGATCCGCTGCTCGATCTGGCAAAACAGCTCGAACGCATTGCACTCGAAGACGATTACTTCAGGGAGCGTGGACTCTACCCCAATGTGGACTTTTACTCGGGTATTCTCTACCGTGCCATGGGCATACCAACAAATATGTTCACGGTCATGTTTGCCCTCGGTCGGCTTCCGGGATGGATTGCCCAGTGGATGGAGATGAAGAACGACCCCAACACACGAATCAATCGACCCCGACAGATTTATACGGGTCACAACCATCGACACTACGTTCAGATCGGTCATAGAGCCATCCAGGAATGACATCCGGTTCCACCGGAACGCCGACGCCTGGCTGCGTGCTCTTCTGAACGGATGAATACGCCTCAGGGAGGACTACAATGAAGCATTCAATTCTGAATTCGCTACTCTCCGCACTGGTCATCATCGGCGGGATCACCCTGCCTGCATACGCTCAGGTCAACCGCTCCTCGGAGTCGGTATATGTCCGACCGCATGCCGGTATTTCGTATTACATGGGTGACAACGAAAAATCCCCGTTCAACTTTGACGGGGACATGTTCGACGCTTTCCCCTACAACGCGGGCATCGAGGTGGGCTACCAGTTCAACCCCTCCTATAGCCTGGGTCTGAGGGTTGCGACGGGGGCATTTACCCAGATCACGGATTTCGAGGTGGTCACCGAAACGGCGGACCATCCCAATACACGATGGGGTGTGGGACTTATCGCCCGCAAACTGATCAGCGACGGCAGGATAGCTCCCTACTGGCAGGCTGGACTCAGCCTCGGAGGGGGCACCTCCTACGTTCACAGTGGGGGATGTGCGGGCAACGTGGCCGGTGCGTGCGCCGAGCAGGACGAGTTGAGTTACGGAGGCCATGCCGGAGTCGGTATGGATATCTTCCTCAACCCGGGTACATCGCTCTTCGTTGAGAGCAGTATCGATATACGGACGCCGGACATGGCCTCCGACGGGCGTGACAACAACGGATTCGGGGCGCTGGATTTTCTCGGTGCACATGCCGTTGGCGCGCGGTTCAACCTGAAAAGAACGGTTCCCGTTGAGCTTCAGGACCTGGTCTGTCCTGTGGATGTCGTGGACGCTGGAACACCGGTCACCTTCACCGCCTCGCACAATGCGAATGCCTCGGCGCCGGTGGTTTTCGAATGGGCGTTCGGGGATGGTTCCTCCGCGCAGGGCATGACGGTCACCCACGCCTTTGACCGCGCAGGGGACTACACGGTGGACCTTCGCGCGACCAACGGCAAGGGCGCCCATGAGTCAACGCGGTCCTGTGTCGTGTCGGTCAAGGATCCCTGCATTCCGGCTGCCATCACTGCGATGCGCGCGTCGAACATGAATCCAGATACGCAGACATCCGTCGCCTTCTCGGCCAGTGTCACGGGCACCGATGGTACCTGGCGATGGGACTTCGGCGATGGAAACACGGGGTCGGGCGCCAACCCGAGCCACACGTACGCTGAGGCGGGTACCTACACGGTGACCCTTGAGGTAGAAAACTGTGCCGGCGTAACACGCCGCACGATGACCATCACGGTCGATCCGTACGAGGCCGCTATCTGCCGGGACATTACGGAAATGAACGTTGCGCTCTTCGATCGCAATACGTCGACGCTTACCGAGGAAGGACGCGCTGCGCTGCGCGAGAACCTGGCCATCCTTGTTGAGTGCCCCAACATGAATGTGCGCCTGGAAGGCTTGGCCTCTCCGGGAGAACGCGCTCCACAGAAGCTGTCTGAAGACCGAGCCCGCGTTGTGGAGCAGTTCTACATCGATGGAGGCGTTGCAGCGAGCCGCATGGTTACAACCGGACTCGGACGCTCCGAGCAGGGCAGCAAGAAGGAAGGCTTGGCCCAGTTCCGACGGGTCCTCACCATCCCCGTGCGCTGATCCTGACCGCCTGCACGTCGCGGCGCTCCTGTTTTTCCGGGGGCATCCCATGCGGGATGCCCCCGTTTTTTTATCCGATCACGCTACGTCCACGACCAGCGTGCCCTGCCCATAGAGCTCGTCCAGCAAGTCGTCGAATTCTGCTGCCGCACCCAGATCATCAGCTGTCAGCCCATCGCCCAAAATAAGCTTGGTCAGGGCCGGCTCGAATACCGGGTCCAGCTCGATGGCTTCGCCGGCGGCAAACAACCAAAGCACGCCGTCCGGACCAGGCTCCATCAACACCTGCGACGAAGAAGCCGGGCGCACGCGACCACCGCCTGCGAGCGCATCAGCCAACGCCTCCTGAGGTA
>JAFMNH010000135.1 GCA_017859335.1 Rhodothermales bacterium
GGCGTGCCTGGTTTCATGCTACCCTCGTGGCCTTGATCCTCATTGGCGTGGCCAGGCCACTGAGTGCGCAGGTCATCGAGGGCACCATCACCGATCCGGATGGGGGCATCCTGCCGGGCGTGAACATTCTGATCCAGGGTACAGACAGGGGAACAGCAGCCGACAGGAATGGACGTTATCGCCTGGAAGACCTCGAGGCCGGAGTCGTTGTCCTGCGTTTTTCAGCCATCGGCTTCCACACCGAAACCCGTACGGTCCGGCTGGCAGACCGTCAGATCATTACGGTGGACATCTCCCTGGCATGGAAAACCCTGTTGTCCGACGAAGTGGTGGTCACGGCTTCGCGGCGGGAACAGCCGGCCCTGTCCGTACCCGTTTCCGTAACCGTCCTGTCGGCCGATGACCTCACGCGACGGAACATGGTAGTGCTCGATGAAGCCCTCAGAACCGTATCCGGTGTCTCGATTCTCGGTAACCAGATCAACGTTCGAGGTTCAAGCGGCTTTGCCTACAACACCGGGAGCCGGGTACTCCTGATGCTCGATGGCATGCCGTTGCTCACGCCAGACACCGACGGGGTTCCGCTCGAGGCCCTTCCGGCCTCTGAAATAAAGCAAATCGAGGTTCTCAAGGGACCCGGTTCTGCTTTGTATGGGGGTGGAGCCCTGGGCGGCGTCATCAATGTGATTACCCGGGACCTGCCCGAATCAGGCTCCTCCTCAGAGGTTCGAACGTTTGCCGGCGCATGGGATCCCGTCCGACATGATATCTGGCGAAGCGGGTGGCAACACGGGGATGAATACCGACCCTTCTGGGGCTTCTCGGCCTCGCACGCCATGCGGATGTCGCCGACGTTTGCCTGGTGGACAAGCCTCTCCTTTCGTCGCGACGCTGGATATACCGCGCTCTCCGGTCGGGACGTTTTTCATGGTTTTGCCAAAACGTCCTGGCAGCCCGCGCCCTCCGTACGCATTGAAACACTGCTGGGACTCATGGCCCGCGAGCGTGACAACTTCCTGTTCTGGGAATCTGCCCGCAATCCACTCTCGCCCGGGCGCATCACATTCGGTGATGCGCCCGACCCGGACAGTACGCCCAATGGCGCTCCGGATGACTTCGTGCGACAGATTTCCTTCCTGCCCGTTGTCCGGCATTTCGTGAGCGCAACGTTCTATCACGAGCTTCGACTGCGGGTTTTTGGCACCCTTATCCAGCCGATAGACGATGTGACAGGCGAGCGCAAGGAGGTGGAAGGCATCGGTGCGCGCTATGGAGGAGAGTGGCAGGGTACCTGGCTGCCCTCCGAAGAACAACGTGTGACACTCGGCATATCGAGGGACGAGCTGACCACCAAGAGCTCGTTCTTCATTACGAACGATGGCGATGAGATTGGTGGTCAGCCAGAACTGGCCGTGTTTGCCCACGCCGAGCGGCAACTGGCCGACCACTGGCAGCTCGTGGGTGGCATCCGTCTGGATCATTACCGAATCGACGCACGGGACACGGAGTCCCGATTGAGCCCGAAGATCAGCGTGGCGTGGACAGGTGTGGCCAACAACACGTTCAGGGTGGCCATCGGGGATGGGTTCCGGGTGCCGTCCTTTGCCGAACGGTTTACCGAGAACCGGGACTACCTCCCCATCATCCGCAATCTGGAACTGCGCCCCGAAATCAGCCGAAGCTTCGAGGCTGGGTGGCGGGGCGTATCGCCCGGGCTCGTGCCCGGCGTACTTTCTTGGGATCTATCCCTGTTCCACAATCAGTACCGACGCTTCATCGAGCCCCGCCTCGTGCCATCGGAACAGGCCTTCCAGTTCATCAATCTGGACGAAGCCCGTATCCAGGGTGCTGAACTCATGCTGGAGTGGCAGAGCCCGGGAGCGCGATGGCTGGCCTCCCTGGGACATACGTGGTTGCGCACCGAGGAAGGAGCATCAGGAATGACCCTCCCCTTCCGCCCGACTCATCAGGTCGTTGCCTCGATGGGGGCACGCGTACTCCCTGCTGTCGAACTGGGGGCTGATTATCGCTATCTGACCAAGCCAGATCGTGTCGAAACGGACTTTGCGCGCTTCGTGACGGATGCTGACATGATGGTGGACACGAACGTCCTGGATCTTCGGGTCAGCGCGGAGCGGGGAGGCGTGCGCCTGACACTGCTGGTCCAGAATGCCCTGGAGTACCACTATGTGGACCGACCCGCGATTCTTGGCGAACCCCGCAGGTTCACCATGCAGCTGATCTGGAAACGCTGATCCCGACCCATGGGTCGGGCACAACTTAGAAAGGCTTGGTGATACCCGTCCAGGCTGCCAACAGGATCAGGAAAATGGCTACCCACCAGCCGATGCCCGCATTGAACTTCTTCGAGAAGGCCGGGAAGCCGCCCAGAATGAGGAAAAGGACCACCTTGAAGGTGACCCATCCTGGCCAAGGCCACATGATGCCGAGGCGTGCGAGCATACCGAAACCAGCCAGAAGCAGCAGGAAAAGACCAACGCCATGCAGGATGGCGAGCATGCGGGGACGTTCTCCCGTACCGGTCTGACGGTGCATGAGCATTCCGGCCAGCGAGGATGTGAGCAGCACCAGGCCGACAATGTGGAGGACGAGGTAGAATGTATGCGACATGATGATCTGGGTAGGGTAGGCGATGCGGTGGCGCTTCTGGACGACATGTGGCCCGGACATCGGTAAGTATACAAACCGTCCACGCTACGAGACGGCCACGCATCTTTGAATGACCGATGCGCCTACGAAAATACCGACGAAACGCCATGCATTCGTGAAGCGGCCTCAAAAATGGCTCTCGTAAGACCTGGACCCGGAGTCAACCATGCACCCGCATCCGTAATCGGATGCAAGGAAACGCCCGGAAAATCGAACGAGGACGCATCCGCACCCCCACCCTGTCGAAGCACGATAAACAGGTGTTGAGCGCGGCGCGCACGGAGCGTATCCAGGTCCGTCATCAACGGGGAGGCACCTGACGGGTTCAGGATGCTGAATCCGGCGGCGCGATCCAAGAGGTCGGGCACCCATCCTCCAGGTACTACAAGGCCATCCTGCGTGTCCACTACCATGGCGGCTGAAGCAAGCTGAGCGGGTGGGGCGGCTCGGGGAATGCCGATCTCATCGCGCAGCCGTCGCAATGCTGCCTCATGATGGGCCAGTAGAGCCATGGTATCCTCGAGCCGCCCCACCCGACGCCCCATGTCGAGCACAGCCGTGAATACCTGCTTGAGCGTCCGCGGGGAAAATGGAGGCACGGACGCCACCACGTCCTCTATCCCCTCTGCGGGACATCCGATCGCTTCCAGCCATTCTCTGGCCGTGGCGTGCCAGTCATGGGATGTGCCGGGCAGGACGCCTGAGAGAATCATCGGATGGGAGGCTGGCGACGATGAAAATCGGTCAGCTGCTGATAGCGGTCAGCGGCAGCAAGCACCGCATCGTCCCGGTACATCCCTCCCAGAAACGTGATTGACTCTGGATTACGCCGTCCAGAGCCTGCAGGAGCATTATCTACCACGGCAAAATGGTGGGGCATCGTTACCGACGGGTGGCCGGTCAGATTCGACATGGACAACCCTGGGTTTCCGAAGGAGGGCATGATCACGACGTCGACATCCTCGAAAAGGGCCCGCATCTCCCGCATGAGAAGGGTCCGCACCCGGCTGGCATTGACGTATTCAACCGCCGGAATGAAGCGGGCACGACGGAAGGAATTGGGCCAGGCACCACCATCCTGACGCACAAGCCGATCGTCCTCGTCAGAACGTGTCAGCTGGTCGAATGCAGCCGCCGCCTCCACACGCAGCATCAGGATCAGGGGCGATGGATCAATGTCCGGAAACGATACCGGCTCAATGGTCAATCCCGAGCCCCGCAAAACCTCCAGCACAGCCGCATCGTGGGCCTTTTCGAACGCACCATCCAGGTAGCCCATCCGGATGTTCTCCACGGCTCGGGAGACCGGCCACTGAAAGGATGTCGTAACCGAGCCCGGTTCAGCAGGATCATGCCCGTGGATGGCATCGAATACGAGGGCGCAGCCGGCCGCGCTGCGACACATGGGACCCAATTTGTCCATACTCCAGCTCAGTGCCATGGCCCCCGTGCGGGGTACACGACCAAACGTGGGACGATGACCGGTTACGCCATTGCGCGTCGACGGCGATACGATGGATCCCAAGGTCTCGGATCCGATGGCGAAACCGACCAGACCGGCAGCAACCGCGGCACCGGGTCCGGCGGATGACCCACTCGAACCGCGTTCCAGATTCCACGGGTTGTTCGTGCGCCCGCCGAACCAGACATCACCCATGGCCAGCGCTCCCAAGGTCAGCTTGGCCACGAGTATGGCACCCGCGGCGTCGAGCCGACGAACCACTTCGGCATCGGGTGCCAATCGCTGGTTCCGGAACGGCTCGGCACCCCACGTTGTCGGATACCCCTCTACATTTAGCAGATCCTTTGCACCCCATGGAATGCCATGAAGGGGCCCCCGCCAGCGTCCAGCCTCGAGCTCCTCGTCCGCAGTACGCGCCTGACGAAGGGCCCGCTCCTCGGTCAGGGTGACCACACACTGAAGGACCGGGTCGTACCGCCGCAGCCGTGCCAGATACAGCTGGGTCAGTTCCAGAGCGGTCACCTGCCGGGAGCGAAGCAAGCCGGAGAGCACCGGTACACTCAGAAAAGCCAGCTCGTCGTCCGACTCAGGTCGTGTGGTTACGTCCGGCGTCCATTCCGCGGGTATTTTGGCCGCAAGCACCGGAGCTGACTGACCCGAGAGTTGTGGATCGAATACCAGGGAGGGCGGAACGTGGTTGGGCAGCGCATGGGCTCGGATAGCCTCGTAGTCTGCAACGGAACGCTGCAAACCGTCCAGCATCAGCTCGCGCTCC
>JAFMNH010000041.1 GCA_017859335.1 Rhodothermales bacterium
GAAGCAACCGACAACCCCTTCTATGCGATTGCGAGCTCTATTTTTTGTCCTGACCCTGCTGGCCGGCGCTCTGCCTTCTGCAGCACAGGTGGGAAACACCGTGTCCTCGGCGGCTGCCGCCGGAGGAATCTCCCCGGAAATCGTGGAGATTCTCGGAATCTCCGTCGAGGGCGCCTCGGATGATTATGCCAACAGTTTCATTCAGCAGACCTCCCGGTTGCAGGTCGGTCAGCGGCTTACGCTGCCCGGTGATCCGGCCCTCGGAGATGCCATACGCTCTATCTACCGCCTGAGAACCTACGAGGATATCCAGATCGTGCAAGAGCGTCGCGTGGGTCAGGGAGTGTACCTGGTCATTCGTGTGCGGGAAGTGCCGAAGCTCAGGGATTACGAGTTTCTGGGCGTCAAAAAGGGGCATGCGAAAGATTTGCGCAAGGAAGTCCCGCTGGTGGCCCGCGGCCCCGTGCACGACAACAGTATTGCTCGCAGCATGCAGATCATCGAGCAGTTCTTTGCTGAAAAAGGCAGGCCGCTTGCGACAGTTGATGTGCTCCAAACCCGGCATGACGACAATACGGTTACCGTCTCTTTCGACATCGACCGGGGCCCCAAAGTGAAGGTCAAGGAGATCATCGTCAACGGCAATGAGGGTCTGTCGGATGCCGCGGTGGTCAACGCCATGGAAACGAAGCCCAAAGGGGGATGGCGTTTCTGGCGCAGTGGCAAACTGGACCGGAACGAGTACGACAAGGACATCGGTCGTATCGTCGATCGGTACAATGAGAAGGGGTATTACGACGCGGAGGTACTCCGGGATACGGTATACATTGCCGGGGCCGAGAGCAGCGAACCGTATATGGTCGTCGAACTCGATGTGCGTGAAGGTCCCCTTTACCATATCCGCGACATTGCGTGGGAGGGCAACACGCTCTACAGTGACGAGCAGTTGTCCGAACGGCTCGATCTGCAGCCGGGCGACGTGTACAATGCCAAGAAGCTGACGGAAAACCTGTATGGGGTTGGGAAAAACAACGACGTCTCCAGTTTGTATTTCAACAACGGCCACATGCGGTTCAGCGTGCAGCAGCTGACTTCGGTCGAAGGAGACAGTCTGGACCTTGTCTTCGATATTTTCGAAGGCGAAGTCTATGAGTACGGTACGGTCAGCATTGCGGGTAATACAAAGACGAAAGATCATGTCATCAGACGGGAACTGACCACCATTCCGGGTGGCACGTTCTCCCGGACGCAGATACAGGAATCGATCCGACGCTTGATGCAGCTCAATTACTTCACGCAGGAGTCACTGGCGGGCGGGCCGAGTGTGGACGTACGGGAGGAGAGCAAGACGGTTGATCTGGCCTACAACCTGGCCGAAACAGGTACGGACCAGTTGGAATTGTCAGGCACCTGGGGGCGCTTCGGCCTGATCCTCATGCTACGCTTCAACTTCAACAACTTCTCTGCCCAGAACGTGCTGAAAGGGGATGAGTGGAAGCCGCTGCCCGCCGGAGATGGTCAGCGTTTCTCTGTAGGTATCCAGACCAACGGACGTCGGTATCAGCAGTACTCCCTCTCATTCACGGAGCCGTGGTTCAAAGGGCGACCCCGACAGCTTGGTTTCTCCACCTCGTTCTCGCGTATTGCAGGCTATACCTATTACATCGAGGACAACAATGCAGGTCAGTTGTTGACCTTCTCACAGCGGGTGTTCTATTCCCAGCGCCTCAAGTTTCCGGATCCGTGGTTCACGACCCAGACCCAGCTGGGATTCCAGTTCTATGACAACCGGGATTGGATTTCCACGCTTCCCACAGGCGTCAGCCAGGAAGTGACCATTACGCAGTCCTTGTCCCGCAACAACACGGACAATCCCATTTTCCCGACGTCAGGGTCGCGATTCACGCTGTCCCTCGAGATTGCCCCTCCGCTTGGCAACCTGATCCAGTACCATAAGTGGCGGCTCAGCAATGCCTGGAACACGCCGTTGGCACGTAAAATAGCCCTGGGTTTCACGGCAGATTACGGGTACATCGGCTCCCTGACAGGAGAGGAGGTCCAGTTCGAGCGGTTCATTGTTGGGGGTTCGCCCTTCGAGACCCAGGGCTTCTATTCCTATTTCGGCAAGGACATCGTCTATTTGCGCGGCTATCCCCTGGGTGCCCTGGGTCCGCGCAGCAGCGACAACGATCCCTTCGGCGGTCGCATTCTGAACAAGTACTCCGCCGAGCTGCGCTGGTCGGCAATTCGATCAGAACAGCTTCAAGCCGTCCCGTATCTGTTCATCGATGCTGCGAACGCATGGGATGGTTTCGATGCCTACAACCCTACCGACCTGTTCCGCTCTGCTGGACTGGGCATGCGTTTCTTCCTGCCCATCCTGGGTATGGTGGAGATGGCCTACGGATACAACTACGACGAATTCGAGCCTATCAACTCACGGCATGATGGCTCGAAGAAATGGACCTTCCAGTTCAGCCTCGGACAGGGCTTCGGTCAGTAACACGGAAAGAAAGCCAGCCCGAGACATCACATCGCTCCATGATGGGAGGACACCGCTCATGATGACGCATTCGTACATACGTGGTTGTGCACTTGCTGCCATGACCTTGCTCATCGCCTTTGCCAACCCTGCGCAGGCGCAACAGAAAATAGGATACATCGACTCAGACTACATCCTGGAGCAGTTGCCGGAATACCAAACAATCCAGCAGCAGCTCGACCGGATGGCGCAAGGGTGGCAGTCGGAGTTGGATGAGCTCAAGTCAGCGCTCGATGAGAACTTCCGGGAGTATCAAGCCCGTGAGTTGCTCTATACAAACGAGGAACGTCAGCGCCGCCGTCAGGACATCCTGCGAGAGGAGGAGGATCTGGAGCGGTTGCGCGTCAAGTACTTCGGGCCGGAGGGGGACATTTTCCTCCAGCAGGAGCAGCTCATGCGCCCCGTTCAGGAAAAGATTCTTCAGGCCATCAATGATGTGGCCACTTCAGAGGGATACGATTACGTCTTCGATGCGGCTGGTGAATTCCTGTTCATGTTCAAGAGGGATCAATATGACCTCTCTGACACCGTCCTCAGAGAACTTGGCATAGACGTTGAGAGTACGCGCCGCTGAGATAGTCAACTTCCACTAACCCGAGGCGGGCCCGTGCCTGCTTTCTTCATTTCCGGACCCTCTGCGTTCGGATGAACCAACGAACCATGAAAGCTTCGATTACAACCTTTCTTTCGCTGCTCTTGCTGGCCGGAATCCACACGACGTCTGTTCAGGCACAGTCCGTACAGATCGGCTACGCCGACCCGGAAATCATTATTACGTACATGCCCGGATACCAGGAAGTCCAGCAGCAGATGGCCATTGAGTATCGCACAAGCCAGGAAGCCCTTCAGGCGCTTGCGGAAGATTTCCAGGAGCGCGTCGATCGGTATCAGCGCCAGCAGCCGTTGCTCTCTGAAGAGCGGCGTGCCGAGCGTGAGGCCGAACTGGCCGCCCTTCAGCAGGAAATCCAGAACTCTGCCGCGGCGAAGGACGAGGAATTGGCAGCCAGGCAGGACGAATTGATGGCTCCGCTGCTGCAGTTGGTACAGGATGCCATTGATTCCATTGCCAAGGCGAAAGGTCTGGATATTGTGATGCGGTCTCCAGCACTGTTGTATGTAAACGACGAGCGTGTCGTGAACATCAATGTGGATATCGCGCGGCAGCTGGGCATTGAAGTGGATGAGGAGCAGGTCTCAGACGTCAACTGATGGCTGAACCTTGTGGATGTGGCCGTTACTTCTAGGGACATTGGCGACCGCGGTTTGCCACCCTCAAGAGCCGATAGATCGGGCTCCTAACGCACCTTCCTGTCACCATGAGCACTCGAACCTCCGGTAGAAACGCGCCTCAAGATGTTGTGCGGGTAACCACACGCACCTTGCAGGAGATGAAAGCTTCGGGTGTCAACATTGCCATGCTGACTGCCTATGACTATACCTCCGCGCGCATTCTGGATGCGGCGGGCGTCGATGTCATGCTGGTGGGCGACTCGGCCTCCAATGTCATGGCGGGACACGAGACCACGCTCCCGATCACGCTTGATCACATGATTTACCACGCGCAGTGTGTAGTGCGCGGTGTTGATCGGGCATTGGTTGTCGTGGATTTGCCCTTTGGGACCTACCAAGGCAACACAAAGGAGGCTCTTTCTTCCGCTGTGCGGGTCATGAAAGAGTCCGGAGCCCACGCGGTCAAGGTGGAGGGCGGGCGGTCCATCGTCCCGACCGTTGAGCGTATCCTGGAGGCCGGAATCCCCGTGATGGGTCATCTGGGTCTGACACCTCAGAGTATTTACCGGTTCGGCTCCTATCAAGTTCGTGCACGGGACGAAGTCGAGGCGGAAGAGCTGAAGGAAGATGCCGTGCTGCTTGAGCGGGCTGGCGTCTTTGGCATCGTCCTGGAAAAAATTCCTGCAGACCTGGCTGCAGCGGTGACGGGCTCCGTTTCCATTCCAACCATCGGCATCGGTGCCGGCCCGCAGTGTGACGGGCAGGTACTGGTTACCCATGATGCCCTCGGTCTGACGACCGATTTCAATCCACGGTTCGTGCGGCGTTACGCGCACCTTGACGAGCAGATCGAACAGCATGTGCGGCAATATATTGCTGACGTGCGTTCAGGCGATTTCCCATCTGAAGACGAAAGTTACTGAGGCAGGGGTACAGAACGTATGGCAGATAACCGAGATCGGCCCCTGATCCTCATCAGTAATGATGATGGGATCGAGGCAGCTGGCATCCTGTCCCTGGCTGCCGCATTGGATTCGATCGGAGATATCGTCATAGCGGCTCCGCTACAGGAGATGAGTGCCGTCGGGCATGCCATCACCATGCGGGATCCTGTGCGTGCGCGTCCCTGGCCCTTTCGCGGTCCATCAGGCCAGCTGACTGCCTATGCGGTCTCAGGAACGCCTGCAGACTGTGTCAAGCTTGCGTTGGACAAACTGGTGCCCAGGCGGCCGGATCTTGTCGTATCGGGTATCAACCACGGTCCCAATACAGCGGTGAACGTCATCTATTCGGGCACCGTCAGCGCAGCTACTGAGGCAGCCATTCTTGGTATTCCCTCGATCGCCTTCTCCTACTGCAAGTGGGGAAGTGGTGATTTTGAGGCTTCGGGACGGGTTGCTCGGCAGGTCGTAGAGCAGGTTCTGGACAATGAGTGGCCGGCCGGTATCCTTCTCAATGTCAATATTCCTGACATTCCATTCGATCAGATCAAGGGTGTCATGATTACGCGGCAGGCCCAGGCGCGGTGGGAAGAGCAGTTTGCGGAGCGTCTCGATCCGTTCGACAGGCCGTATTACTGGCTCTCGGGTACCTTCGTCAATCTTGATTCCGGCACGAATACCGATTTGTGGGCAGTAGACAACGGCTGGGTTTCCGTGACGCCTGTTCACCATGATCTCACAGCATACCGGGCCATGGAAGCGTTGCAGCAATGGAATTGGAACGATAAAGCGTGATGCGGTTGTTGGACTAAGTTTTTCCTGTAATCACCCTCAGGTACACCATGGGTATTGTGAACGTGCATCTCGAGCGGCAAGCGGCCGCCTTCCATTTCAAGGCCACCAACGCCGACGGGCATAGCATCGACATTGACGACGGTACAGCCTACGAAGACGGAAAGGGGCATGGGGTAGGCCCCATGCAGCTGTTGATGATGGCTATTGGGGGGTGCAGCGGTGTGGATCTTGTTTCGATACTCCAGAAAGGACGGCAGCGTATCGATAGCTTCACGATAGACGTCACTGGTACGAAGCCGGATGGAGTAGCCCCTTCAGTCTATGAAACAGTCGAAGTCCATTTCAATCTGGAGGGCGATGTGGATCCCTCGCGGGTGCATCGTGCCATTGAGCTCAGCCTGGGCAAGTACTGCTCCGTCTCCCGCATCCTCGAAAAAACGGCTGATATCTCGTACCGCTACACCGTGAATGGCGAAGCGTTCGAGGGCGGACTGATACAGGCGGCGACGTAGTGTCCCGGTCTCCGGGTACATGCTTGTACGCGTGTGTACGTGCGGTATCTGCCTGAGAGTGCGGTGCTTACCAGTCTTCGCGGATCCAGACAGGTGCCGAGCGGGCCGGAACGGTCACGTGTCCAGTCCACTCAGCGCTCTGGATGTTCAACGTATTGCCGCATTCGCAGCCGTCTTCCCTGAACCGGTTGCCATCTGAGACCTGTGTCCAGCTGCCACTGGGCAACTCGGACAGGTCAAAAGTGGCCTCCTCCCAAGACGTGTTCATGAGCACAAGGGCGCTTCCACCCGTCACGTAGCCCAACAGTTGGTTGTTCTCGGGCAGGAACCATTGGTAGTGATCTTCCGGCACGGAGCCACCCTTGCGGAACACCGCGCCGGCCTCACCAGCTCGAAGGGCTATCAGGCGTTTCCAGTAGGTGTTCATGGCTGCGTAGTCGATGGGTCGTTCGCCGGGGCCGGCTCCGGCATACTCCCACTCAAACTGGTTGGCACGACGGTGATTGTATGTGTCCCGCTTGCCGTGGTAGGCCAGGTCGCCGGAGGCCGTGGTCTTGACGATTTCCATCAGGGGAGCAGCTCCCTTCGATCGCAGCATTTCGGTTCCTCCATGGATGACAAGGGGCCCCAGCGAGGTGAATAGCAGTGTTGCCGCCAAGCGGACACCAGCCTCATCGACATGCTTCCTGCCGTCCCAATCGACATCAGAGAAGCGATCGGCCAGAGCCCAGTTATCGTGGATGTCCAAGTAATTGATACCGCGGTTGGGGTCTATTTCTTCCGGGAATGAGTTCATGAGGCCCATCATGGCGCGCTCGCGTTGGCTCCCGTCGCCGCCGGCAAAACCCCGGTCTACGGTCGGGTCTGATGGATTGGACACGGGTCCCTTGAAGGCATTGCGTGCATCGTCCTGGAAATAGGTGATCGGCGCGTCGGCCTTGTACCAGTACAGATCCGGATCGGCCCGGGTCACGGGATCCGTGGGCGCTATCCATGCCTCGCCGTAAATGATCAGGTCATCGGGCAGTTCGTCTTTGATCCAGGCAAGGGTCTGCTCGTCGATCTGCCCGGCGAGGTCGATCCGGAAGCCATCCACGCCCAATACATCCACCCAGTGACGAAGCTGGTCCAGCATCCAGCGCTGCACCATCGGGCGGTCTTCTGGGCGTGTTTCATTGCCGAACGGTCCGATATGACCCACGTTGCCGTCCGTGCGGTAATAATAAGGAAGGTCAATGCCGTTGAAGTTGAACAGGTAGTGGCGACCATCCATGTTCTCGCCGGTGTGGTTGGGGACTACATCGATGATGACGCTGATGCCCTCGCGATGAAATGCTTCGACCAGCTGCTTGAACTCTTCGCGTTCTTGTCCAATGGCAGCCGAGCGCGAGCGGAAGCGGGACTCGACTGCAAAGGCATGCGTAGTCCGGTACCCCCATTGGTAGTTCTCCATGGCCACACCCTGCTCCTGCATGTACGGATCGTCCGCAAACGCCTCCCGCCATTCATCATCCGGGTAATGCAGGTACTCCTGCATGGGCATCAGGTGGACCACGTTGATGCCCAAGTCCAGAAGATGATCAAAACCGATGGGCGCTCCGTGTTCGTTGCGCAGGCCGGGCTCGATCATGGCCAGCATGGTGCTCTTGATATCGTCTGATACCGGAAGCCTGTCCGTAAAGTCCTGCACATGGACTTCGTAGGCCACGACATCCTCCATGGCCGGTCGGCCTCCCATGACAGGTGCAGGTGGCGGACCTGGCTTGTACACCATGGCTTTCCCGAACGAGTCATCGCTGACCAGTGCATAGGGATCTGTAAGATGCACAGGGTGCGTCCCATGGAAATAGTTGCCTGGTTCATCCGGGCCATGAACAGTGAATGTGTAGAAGACCCCATGGTGATTACCGGCCTGCTCGGCCTCCCATACGCCATCGGGATCCCGGGTCATGAGTACCGATGAGGAGGGCGTATCCAGGTCTTGGTATCTATCCAGAAAAAGGTGCAGAACCACCTGATCAGCGCGAGGGGCGAACAAGCGGAACGTGGTCTTGGAATCATCGTCGGAAACCACAGCCCCCAACGCTTTATCGGAGTACAGGGATTTGAACCAGTCGTTGCGCCGAACCAGCACGGGATCTTCCCGTCCTTCAATATGGAGTCGGTAGAGTCTTTTTGTATCCAGGGGATGTGCGGGGGAGATCAGGACCTCATCGGCCCGCCTTGGAAGGACACCTGCGATGGGGATGTCCGTACCGTCCAGGTACTCAAGTCGGTAAGAGGTCGCGGACCGTACCGATGCTGCCACCGGTCCCTTCACGATGATGGCTGAGCTGGGTTGAAGCTCGGCTGTGACATCCGGGAGCGATTGGGCCGAGGAGGATGCAGGATGGAGGGTACACAGCAGGATACCTGCGAAGAGAGCCTTGAGGTACGTCATCAGTGTCAGGATAGGGTGGCAGAAGGCCGTTACCATCGCCGGAGTCCGGACGCAGAGTGCGAACCCGACGCATTATGATATTCCCTTCACTCGTATTCGATCCGGGAAATCGGACGTATGGGGGCTGTCCTCACGGTCGGGTCCTTGCTGGGAGCCGAGCGCCAGTTCCTTTCAGTAGGAATGATTGCCTCGCCCGCTTCGGCTTAGCTGGTGCTGGCAGCCAAGAGCGTGTTTTGCAGCAGGACGGCAATCGTCATGGGTCCGACGCCGCCGGGCACGGGAGTGATGAGGCTTGCAATTGGCGCTACGGCCTCGAAGTCCACATCGCCCACCAAACGATATCCGCGCTCTCGGGTAGCATCTTCGACCCGATTGATACCCACGTCGATGACGACAGCGCCAGGTTTTACCATGTCTGCTGTGACGAAATTGGCCCGGCCTATGGCAGCGACCAGGATATCTGCTTGCCGCGCGATGGCCGGTAGATCCTTGGTGCGACTATGGCACACGGTAACCGTTGCATCCACGCCCTTGTTGAGCATCAGATTGGCCAGTGGCTTTCCTACGATGTTTGATCGCCCGATGATGACGCAATGGGCGCCACTGGTTTGGACACCAGAGCGTTGCAGGAGCTCGACAATACCGGCTGGCGTTGCCGGCTTGAATCCATCCAGGCCGATGACCAGGTTACCGACACTGGCAGGGTGGAAGCAGTCAACGTCTTTGGCAGGGCTGATGGCATCAATGACCTTGCGATCATCGATATGATCGGGCAGGGGCAGCTGCACCAGGATACCATCCACCGAATCATCACTGTTCAACCGGTGGACGACATCAAGCAGCTCTTCTTCCGAGATCGATACGTCATAGGTCAAGGTGTCGCTCTCTATACCTACCTCGGCAGAGGCCTTGGCCTTGCCCCGTACGTAGGAGGCAGATGCCGGATCATCTCCGACCAGAACAACGGCCAGGTAGGGAGCTCGGTGGCCTGCAGCCGATCGGTCAGCTACTGCCTGCTTGACCTCTTCTCGAATGCGGGCTGAAATGGCTTTTCCGTCTATGATATGCGCCATGGTGATTGGAGAAGGTTCGACGGGGATTGGTTTACGACCGGCTGTTCGCAAAAATACACGCTGAGCCGAGAATGGGTGGTTTTTTGCTCGGGATTGGCTGTCAACTTTGAATGAAGCACCGGCACGATTCCATTTTACGGGCGATCTGTGATCTTCATGTAAAGCTGGTTGACGTGCTTGATCCAAGTGCCCTCATTGGTGTATTATTCGCACCTGTTCCAAGCGGGTGTAGCTCAGTGGTAGAGCATCACGTTGCCAACGTGAGGGTCGTGAGTTCGAATCTCATCACCCGCTCAGGTCTTCCCAAGGGCCGGCTTTCAGCCGGCCCTTTTTTTATGGCTTACATGCGCCGGCTTTCAGCCGGCCAGCGCTCCTCGCCAGGACGTCACCCCGGGGAAAACTCCACGGGTATCAGGCGTCACCCCTTGGATTCAGATCGACCAGCACCGGGAGATGATCTGACGGATAGGCGTCATTCCTGACCGGATCAAGCACCTCGTATCTTGTCGTTCGCCAGTCCAATGTGTGGAACACATAGTCAATTCGAACCGAAGTATCTGAACGCGGATCGAACGATCGGTAGGTGCCAGCTTCATCCTCTGGAAACGTCGGTGACTCACCGGCATCGATCAGGCCCCTTGACGTGATGGCCTGCCACGGCTCCGTTTCGGGCTCAAAATTGAAATCTCCGAGCGCCACATCACCCGCGGCGGCCCACTCGGCTATCATTCGTGCACTTTCAAGCCGTGCCTGTTCGCCCCGATGGTCAAAATGGGTATTGATGACGCGAAGCGTATCGCCGGAAGCCTTTCCTTCCAGAACCACCCGCGTGGCAATACGTGGCAGCGCAGCGTCCCAGCCTACACTTCCCACGGAGTCGGGTCTCGAGGAGAGCCACTGCGTATCCCACGAAACCAGGTGGAATCGTGTCGTATCAATCAGGACCGGCGCATATTCGCCTCCCTGCAAACCGTCATCCCGCCCCACGCCGACATGGATGAACCGTGTCTGACGAGCCATGATATCGATAAGTTGACCGTGGGTAACCTCCTGCAGGCCAATAACATGGGCACCCGTAGTGTCTATGATCGATGCAACCCATTCCGCCCGGTATTCCCACCTGTTTGCCCCATCATCCGGGCTGGCCCATCGAATATTGAATGTCATGACCCGAAGGGCCTCGCTGGGCGTAGGTACACCAGTCAAACAGCCAGAAAGGGGCAGCAGGAGGAGCAGCGCTGCGGTTGTGAGTGGCAGGGAGCGTGAGGCAGTACGTTCAGGAGTCATATCAACTTTTCCCGATGCAGAATGATGGCCAGGAATGCAAGACCGCCAATGGCTCCGGCGGCCGTGGTGAGAAGGGGAAGCTCCAGCTGGGACACCATCCATACCCCGGCAAGCAAGGGCGCGCCAACCAGTATATAGCGTATATAGGGTGCAATCATCGTCCTGACAGGGCAGCCGGCAAGCGTGAGGAGCCACACAATCTGACCAAAACGCACGACGGCTCCTCCGATACCGAGGAAAAGGAGCAATGTCCGGATATCTCCCTGCTCTCCGCCCAGTAAGAGCGCCCCGCCGATGACGAACAGGGAAAGGAGCGTAATGAACAATTCGAGACGCTGACGCTCAAGCACGTCAAACAATCGGGTAAGCGGAGAGGCGACGACGGTAAGCAGGATCCAGGGGCCGACGTAGCGCAGGTAGGAGGCCCCGTCGCGCCAGGCGTCCCCGAATAGTGTGGTGAAAATGTCGCCTCCGGCTACCATCAAGACGGCAGTGGGCCAAAAGGCCATCAGGACGAGGCGAGCGTGGACATTACCCGTGAAAGATGACAGGCCACCGGCCCGGTTGGCTTCGACTGCCCGAACGAAAAAGACCTGGGCAATGGAGGCCGCCAAGAGGCTTAGAGGTACAAACAGGATGCTGAAGCCTCGGGAATACTGCCCAAGGACAGCCATTCCAAAAAACTCAGGAATGAACAGGATGGGCAGTCGGGTGATCAAACCACTGATCATGGCCGCAGGCATGGTAAACTGTGGAAAACGCCGATACCGTACGGCTATACGGCCCATCTCGCCAAGTGATGGCAGGCCCCGCAGTGACTCTTGCAGCGTTGTTATCACACGCGTAAGCATCGAGATCGTGGACAATCCGAATCCGACGACGTAGCCCCATATGAGACCGCCTGGCCCGGGTCCAAGAAGCCCGGCACCCAGGCGGACACTGACCATCGAACCCGCTTGCACGACTTGGGCTACGGATATCCGCCCGAAAGACTCCTGCCGACTGAGCCACAACTCCGAGATCTTCGCCAGTCTGTTAGCCAGGATGGCCATCGGAAGGATCAGCATCCATTGACCACCTTTGCCTTCAAAATACCCCATGACGGTACTTGAGAGGCTGAGTAGGAGGAGGAGTCCCGTACAGAAGATGAGAACGGCCGACACCGAGAGAAGGAACGCATGTGCGCTTCTTCGCCGATCCTCGGGTAGCATGAGGGCATCCTCATAACGCAGCGAGGCGACAGGTGCCAGAATGGAAACCCACGCCGTTACATAATCAGCAATGCCCCAGTATTCATCCGGATAGATGCGCAGCAGGGCGATTTGTGCCACGTAGGCAATGACGAATGCTATCCCCGTCCCTGAAAGAAGCTTCAGGACCGGTGCCCGAAACGCGGAATCTTCGAAGAGAGCCAATATGCGTTGTTTGAGCGTCACAGGGCGGGGGACTCACGCTGAGGCAAAATCATTCAGCTACGGGAAGGAAACAGACATCATGGGAGGGAAGGACGAGCAGGCTGGGTGAGGATACGACCAGCCCAGAACACACACCACCGCTCTGAGCACCACTCGGCTGTTTCCAGATCCTGCCAATCCGCCGGATCAGGTTGGGGGCGAACAATGAAATCCACATCATGCCTGGCTACGTACGTCCGCATGTCGCCAAGCGGACGGTGGGTGTATGCACTGTCGAGTTGCTGCAAGAGCGCAGTTCCGCCCGTACCGATCCGCTCGAGCGGCGCAATATCCTGCAGGCGTTGCCACCATTCGAGCGTAGGTTCAGAGGCGAACGGGAATGACTTGAAGGATACATACTGGGCCCTTTGGGCACCATACTGAAAGCCGGTCATGGATGGCGGTACCACAAAGACGGCATCCATCGGGCTGTTTTCCTCTGCCCAGTTATGCAGCGCATGGTCGGGGTGCTGGGAACCACGCAGGGCGTCCTTGTTGGCGTGGAGAGCATAAAGCACCATAATACCTCCCAGAACAATCAGGATCGCGCTTCGCTGCGTAGCCTCCATGCGAGCCCCCCGAAAGTTCCACACAGCACCTCTGGATCGAAGCCAACCAATACTGCTGCCCACGAGGGTCATTGTTGCAATGACCCGCACCAAGGGAGATGCCGCCCACGGTTGGAGGCGAAGCGCGAGAGGCCATTGAATCGGCCAAGCGGTCAGGAGAAGGGAAAAAACGAGAAGCCCTGTGGGTACCAGGAGCAGGCGCAACAGGAAGGCTCGGTCCCGTTGTGCGATGATGAACTGTGAAGTGGTGGCAGGCGGGATGCTGAGCTGGATGCTTGAGCGTCCATACCATGCAAGCATACTACCTGCACCCACCACCAGGAAGCTGAACAGGATCCATGATGAAAGGGCAAACGAGCCGGGCAGGTAATGATGGGGAGCACGAAGGTCAGTAAGTATCCTGGTAGCTTCGGGCCCTGCTGTTCCGATGGAAGCCAGTTGCGCCGTGATCGGTACGGCCACGATCAGGAACGGAAGGGCCAGCTGAAGCCGCTGCCGGTTCAATATCGCCGACCATGTCAAAACCACGACCAGCAGAATACCCCCGGCCTGCAATCCGAGCAGGGGGTGAAAAAGGGCTGCTCCGCCCAAAAGTAGCCCTGATGTCATGAAATGGCGCGCGTGAAGGCGCTCCACAGCAGACAGTACGAGGCACCAGGCCACGCTGCTTGGCACCAACAGTCCGTGCAGGATGTCATTACCACCCGGATTCCAACGGCTAGTGATGCTCAAGATGGCAACGGTAACAGCGAGCGTGACCAGACGGGAGTTGAATATTCTGTCTGTCAGGTGGGCGACAGCACGCGCACTGATCATGGCCGTGCTCAGATGCAGCAACAGGACTACACTCCACACCGGGAGAAGGGTGGCCGGCAGGGCCACCAGAATGGCCATGGGCCAGCGGATGCTGAAGCCCTCGAACTGCATGGAGACAAACCAGTCGGCCTGAAACAGGTCTTTATCCAGTATCCGCGCGACAAGAGGAAGGAACTCGTCCTGGTCGCTGTACCCAAAACCGTAGCCGTAGCGCAACAGAAAAAGGGCAGTTGCGACCAGCATGGTTCCCAGGATCCAACCTGAACGGGCGCCGGACTTGGAAGAGGTGAGTAAACTCATTTCCGGAACCGGTGAATCCATTGGGCAGCCCGCTCGGCCATCACCCCGGCTCGGGTCGCGGTCCTGACATGCAGATAGGATACCAACGCACCTCCGAATCGGCGCTTGAACTCGCCAATACCCGCTGTATTGGCCCCCATCAGGTCAAGTACAGGCACACCCGCGTGATGGAGATCGTCCTGGACGTGCCCCATCAATACGGTCATTGCAGGGCCTGGCAGACTGCCGGCCAACCAATACCACGCCATACCGGCTCTACCCAATGTGAGAACACCGGCCTCAATCGAACCGCTCTTCGAAGATCGAAGTAGATGCAGCGTACCCCGCTCGTGGCGAATCAGCTCCTCAGATAGCTGCAGCAGCCCTGCGCGGCTCAGGGGCAGTCGGGATCCGTGGCGATCATATCCCCCCGCTGTCAATGCAGCAACCTGTTTGAGATCTTGTCGAACGGTATCGGACGCACGGGTCAGATCCTGCGCATCCACGCGCTGATATCGATACGTGGCCTCATGCCTGCGGAATGAGCGTCTCTGGGATGAAGACCATGCAGCGACCGCATCCTCGATGGGTGCAGTGGAAAGGTGATACGTAAACCGCCGTGTTACGGTATGCCCTTGCTCGGGAGCAGGTCCGAGAATCGATTCGTCCAAGCCTGGCTCCAATGAAAAGAGACGGGTTGGAGGTAGGTTGGGAGTGGACAGAAGCAGACTGCGAGTCATGGCTTCGGATCCAACACCTTCCTCTGGATGGACGGCACTGTAGGGACAGAATGGCGGCAGCACCAGGTCCTTGACTGGTCCACGTCGACGTACGAAAACGCTTGCCGCACCCAGGCCGGGCGCATGTATGAACAGCCGTTTCCAGGGAAGGATGCGCTCCAGACCGTCCAGAAATACAGGGTCACAGAAAGGGGATGCGTCTGCGTGGCTAGCATGGACATCACGCCAGGCCATACGACCCGCTTCCGGATCGGAAATAACGGTCACATCGGTTTTTTCTGTACGCTTGTGGGAGGTGGCCAATGGTCGTCCCCCGGTCAGAGGATGTACTGGCTCAGGTCCCGATTCTGAACGACCCCAGCCAGTTTCTCTGTAACCATTTTGCGGTCCACGACGAATGAGTCTTCCCGCATGGCATCCGGGACATCGAAAAGAAGATCTTCCAACAGCGTGGTCAAAATGGTGTGCAGTCGCCGCGCACCGATGTTTTCGACCTCCTCGTTAACGGCCGCGGCCATGCTGGCCACCTCTCTGACGGCTTCATCCTCGAATGCCACCGTGACCCCTTCGGAGGCCATGAGCGAGATGTATTGTTTGAGCAGGGCATTCTTCGGTACGGTCAGGATCTGGAAGAAATCATCCTCGGTCAAACTGTCCAATTCAACCCGGATCGGGAATCGACCCTGCAATTCAGGGATCAGATCAGAGGGTTTGGCCACGTGGAAAGCACCACTGGCGATGAAGAGGATGTGGTCCGTTTTGACCATCCCGTACTTTGTCATGACGCTTGACCCCTCGACGATGGGCAAGAGGTCACGTTGTACGCCTTCACGGGATACGTCAGGGCCACTTTTGCCGCCTCCCGAGCGGGCGGCAACTTTATCAATCTCGTCGATGAACACGATCCCCGACTGCTGTACTCGCTCAAGGGCCAGTTTGGTGACCTTGTCCATATCGATCAGCTTCTGGGCTTCCTCGGCTGTCAGGATTTCACGCGCTTCCTGCACGGGTACACGACGCTTTTTGCGCTGTTTGCCGCCCATGTTGCCGAAAAGGTCCTGCAGGTTGACACCCATTTCTTCCATGCCCATCGGCCCAAAGACCTGAAGCATCGAGGATTGGTCGGAGGCCACCTCGATTTCCACCTCCCGGGTATCCAGGTCACCGTTCTCCAGCATGCGCTTGAATTTCTCCCGGGTCCGCTGCCGCAGTGAA
Source organism: Rhodothermales bacterium (assembly GCA_017859335.1). Lineage (GTDB taxonomy): Bacteria > Bacteroidota > Rhodothermia > Rhodothermales > UBA10348 > JAAZVD01. The sequence goes on from JAFMNH010000041.1 coordinate 15,894, forward strand.
TCCTCGTCGGAAGTATCCTGAGACGCGGTATCGCGCTCTGTCGCTTGAGAAGCGACAGGTGATGTCGGAGCGCCTGCTGGAGTGATGCTGGAACGTATGCCGGAGCTGGTTGCAGCTGGGGGGATCAGGATGTCAAGAACACGCTCGTCCGCCAGCTCTCGTGCCCGATCCTGAACCGATACCGTGTGCTCGTCCTGGACAATGGTGATGGCGATGTCGCACAAGTCGCGGATCATGGAATCCACATCCCTACCGACATACCCGACCTCGGTGAATTTTGTGGCTTCCACCTTGATGAAGGGTGCCCCGGAGAGTTTGGCCAGTCGACGGGCGATTTCGGTCTTTCCGACACCCGTGGGCCCGATCATGATGATGTTGTTCGGAACGATCTCCTCGCGCATGTCTGCCGGAGCGTTCAGCCGTCGCCAGCGGTTGCGAAGGGCGATGGCAACACTCTTCTTGGCTTCTTTCTGGCCGATGACATACCGGTCCAGTTCAGCCACGACTTCGTGGGGCGTCAGCTCGTTGTTGATGGACATGGCAAAGAATGGTGATGTAGATCCTGCTTTCTGCGTCCTGGGCGCTCATCCTCACGCAGGGGCGTGCTCGTCATCGTGGCTATCGTCCTCTTCATCAAAGTCGTCCTCTTCATTAAAGTCGCCCTCATCAACAAGGGTGCCCTCATCGTCGTCGTAGTACGATTCCTCATCCAGATCTTCGTCATCAAAGTCGTCGTAATCGTCCGCCTCATCGAGGCTGTCGGACTTGATGTCGGCAACATCCGGGTGCTCAGTATTCATCTGGAGCACGGTATAGTTGTGTGGAAATCCTCTGCGCTTCTCGAGCCAGACCGCACCCGCTTCCTCAAGCGCACTTATCATGACTTTGGGCTCATCATCCGATGAGGCGAATACCTCGGATAATTTCCGCAACAGCGGGGTCAGATAGATCTCCTCGTACTGCCCGAAATAGGACTCGATGATGCCAAGGGTCTTGAGAACAGCCGCATCTTCAATGGCATACGTTTCCACGGGCTTCCTGTCGTCTGCATCATCCCCGGCATCAGAGGGCGCAGTAAGACCCAGCACACGGCCTGGACCGCCGAGGAGGAACTCGGCATTGAGATACATGGACTGGCAGTCTGCGGGCAGATCTTCTGGTTCCGCCGGGCTCTCCAAGGTGGCCATCAGCACATAGTGTCCCGCCCGATGCAATCGCTGCACCAGCGGCACGTACCACCGGTTCCCAGAGAGGATGATGATCGCCGTCTCCGGATGCATTTCGTTCGACACATCCAATGCGCCCATGGTCAGGTCTACGGCGACGGCACCATCCTGCGAGCGCGCGTAGCAAAGTCGGGGTTCTACTCCTTGGGACAGCCATGCACCCGCTGCGCGATGCCCTTTTGACGTACCGGGAGGGATATTGGCGAAGGCCATGGTCCTGACAGTATTCAGCGTCAGATGATCGCTGACGTGTCGTTTGAGCGATGAAACAAGGTCCAGCACCACAGCGTCGGGCTGATCGTTGTCAATGCGTTCCGAGATGACTCCAAAGACATTGGTGTAGTCAATCAACAGAACGGCGTTGCGCACAACAGGGCGGTTGGGTGACTTGCGTGCCATGAGAATGTGTGGGGTGAAATGAATAAAAAAATCAGCCCGGAAGCGGTACTTATCGCCTATTCGAGCTCAAGAATCGTCAACCTGTCGTTTGAATAGATGCAGATCTCAGAGGCGATGGTGAGGGATTGCTCCACGATGGTTCTGGCATCGAGGGAGGAGGCGTGACGCATCATCGCCCGCGCTGCCGCCAAGGCATACGGACCTCCGGACCCGATAGCAAGAATCTGGTCGTCGGGTTCGATCACATCGCCGGTGCCGCTTATGACGAGCAACGTGTCTTTTGCTGCAACGGCAAGCAGTGCTTCCAATCGACGCAGATACCGGTCCGTTCGCCAATCCTTGGCCAACTCGACCGCAGAGCGTGTCACGTTCCCGCCGTACTGCTGCAGTTTTTCCTCGAAACGCTCGAAAAGGGTGAAGGCATCCGCCGTCGCGCCGGCGAATCCTGCCAGGATGGATCCGTCATATAATGAGCGGACCTTCCGGGCACCCATTTTCATGACCGTATCACCCATGGTTGCCTGACCATCCGAACCCAAGACCACCTTGCCATTGTGTCGCAAACCGACAACGGTTGTACTTCGGATGCGTTGGCTAGGCTGCGGGATATCGTGCTCACTCATGCAGAGGGGATCGCAAAAAAGAATTCAAAACAATGAGTCGATGTGTGGGGTCAGGTACCCTCGGGATGCGGGCTTGTTTCGCGCCCCGTAGCGGTGTGGCAGTTTATCGGCACACACAGGCACCCGAGCCTCAGTTTTCGTGTTGCGCCAGGATGGCCATGACCTGATCCTGTACGAGTCGCGCTGTTCTGGAGGATTCTGTGTAATGATTTGCCATCATGGAGACGATCAGGACGCGCCCCGCTGCTGTGCGCACATAGCCACTCAAAGCGGCAACGCTTCCCAGGGTACCGGTTTTGGCACGAGCGTTGCCCTCGGCAGCCGTACCTCTCATGCGTGAGGACAGTGTTCCATCCACGCCGGCAATGGGCAGCGACTCCCAGAAGGCATCCCTCGTTGCCGGGTCCTCGTGGTGCCACATGTAGGACAGGAGCTGGGTCGTCATGGTGGACGTGACCAGATTCTGGCGGGCAAGCCCCGAACCGTCCACCAATTGGATGCGCACCGTATCCATACCTGCCGGACCGAACGTCTCACGTCGGGCTCGCGTCAGGGCCAGGGCTGCGGACCCGGCTGGCGGCTCGTCTGCCTCTGGTAATGCTTGTACTGCAATGGCGCGGAGTACCTGCTCTGCATAGAGGTTGTGACTGCGCTTGTTGAGGGGGTGAACGATATCCGCCAGCGGCGGACTGAAGTGGCTGAACAGATGGGTCTGGCCATCTCGTGCAGGTTTGACGGGAAGCTCGTCAATATCGACCGACCGGCCCCTGACCGAGATACCCGCCTCCAGGAGAACCTCCCTGAGAACATGGACGAAGAATGCGGTTGGGTTGGAGACGGAAAGCGATTCTACCTCTACCCGACCCTCAGGCACGCGTGAGCGGGCGACGAAATCGTTCGTTCCCTGCCTGCGGAAATAGTCTTCCTCGACTGACGTATCCGCCCCCGTCGAGAGCGACTCATTGCGCACCGTGACATAGGTCGTTCCCAGCGGCTCCCATGACAGGGAGGCAGGCATGCCCGGCTGCCTTCCTTCCAGTCGGATATCAACACAATTATCGTTGAAGCTGAGAGCGCTCAGCTCGGCAGCGTACCACCAGGGCAAGTCGTCAAACTGCCAACCGTATCCGATATACTCCTCGTCGAAGGCATCATCATCCCCGATGATGTGTCCGTCGATGGTTTGTATCCCCAGTGAGATGAGGGAGTCTGCCCAGGCGCGGAAGTAAGCAGTGGCGTCGCCGTCGGTGAACCGACCACCGATGACGGGATCACCGGACCCGACTACGGTCAGATTGCCATGCAGCACACCATCGGCAATGATCCCGTCGGTAATCAGCTTGGTCTCGAATTGATACTCGGGACCCAGAATGTCGAGGGCTGCCGCGCTTGAATACAGTCTCGTGTTGGATGCCGGGATGAAACTGCGCCCGGTATCTTTTTCATACAGTGGGACACCGGATTCGGCATCCTGAACAAGGATGGTCCACCAGGCATTGGGTATACCACCCGAGGCAACCGCCTCATCGATGGCAGCCCTGAGCTCTGCGCCCGTTCGCGTCTGTGCCGCTACCGGCAGGGTCAGGAGGTAGGACAGGAGGATAGCGAGAAGGGAGGGAGCGGGGCGCATGTAGTATGGATTCATTCAATGGGGGATGAGGGGTCGTCACGGGCGTTCCGCCGGTAGCAGTCGGGTGTCGATGGCTGTAGCCGGCTTCGTACTGACGACAAATACGTGACTCAGATTGTCGAGCCGAGCGGCGGGCCGCACGTGGATGGTCCACGTGCTTGTACCTGGCTCGGCAAACACCGAGTCTACTTTTCCGATGGGATAACCGGGTTGGAAAACGGTAGAAAATCCATTTGTTACGACCAGATCCCCCGGCGATACGGCGGCCGATCGCACGACATGTTCGAGCAACAGGCGGTCAAAGCGACGTCCGTCCCAGCGTAAACTGCCATCCGTCAGGGAGGGAAGTATGCTGGCCGGCACGAAAAAATCCGGATTGAGATAGGTCATGACCCTGGCGTGTCGACGACCCACGAGAACGACCTTGCCGACGATACCTGCAGGGTCAATGACGGCCATCTCTTCCTCGATGCCATCTTCCCGGCCCATATTGATGGTGATGAAATTGCGTTCGGAGGTGATGTCCTTGGAGGTCACGCGCGCCGCGACCACCGCATAGTCGAGCGAATCACCCAACATCAGCAATGCCTTCAGGCGCTCGTTCTCAGCCTCAGCGCTTCGTAAGAGGGCCACTTGGTTGGCAAGGTCGATGTTCTGCGTTCGAAGGAGTTCGTTTTCGTCGAGTGCACGGACGTAGCGACCCAACCCCGCAAACACACCCTCGACAGCCGCCGTTGCCTCAAGCGCCCGCGCACGCAGTCCACGGAGCATGTCCTCATTGACGGTCAGCATGACAATCAATGACGTCATGATCAGCACGAACAGAAGCACCCAGTCGCGGGCCCGCTCCAATACTCGATTCATGGCTGTGGGGTGATTGAAAAGATGGACATTCGCGGTTCGTGAGGGCGTTGGGGTGGGGTACCAGCCACTGACCGGCTCCCGAAGGGGCTATCAGTGGCGAAAGTGCCGCCGGCCTGTGAACACCATGGCGATGCCGCGTTCGTCGGCTGCCGCAATGACCTCTTCATCACGTACGGAACCGCCCGGCTGAATGGCCGCCGTAGCACCGTTGTCTGCTGCTTCCACGAGACCGTCAGCAAAAGGGAAGAAGGCATCCGAGGCCACGACACATCCGTCAAAATCCAAACCAGACTTTCGACCTTTGGAAACGGCAATTTCGGAGGCATCGATGCGACTCATCTGCCCGGCCCCGATACCAATGGTTTGTCCATCCTTTGCATAGACGATAGCGTTGCTCTTGACGTTCTTGACTACGCGCCAGGCAAAATCCAGGTTCTTCCATTCCTGTTCGGTGGGTTGCCGTTTCGTGGGCACACTGCACACTTCCCTCAATGCTCCGGCCGAGGGCAACACCTCGTCACGGTCTTGCACCAGGATTCCCCCGGCAACGGATCGTACGTCCCAACTGTGCTCCTGAGATGCCCATGTCCTCATCTTCATGAGGCGACGGTTCTTTTTCTGCATCAAAAAGTCGAGCACGCCCTCCACGTAGTCCGGGGCGATGATGATTTCGGTGAAGACGGAATCGATGGCCTCGGCCGTGGACCGGTCCAATGGCCTGTTGACCACCACGATGCCGCCGAAGGGAGACTGTCGGTCGGTAGAGAATGCTTTGTGGTAGGCAGTCGTCAGGTTGTCTGCGGTGCCCACACCACAGGGATTGGTATGCTTCAGGATGCAAACTGTCGGGTCCGCTTCCCGGAATTCCTCTATCAGGTTGAGCGCAGCACTCAGATCGAGCAGATTGTTGAAAGAAAGGTCCTTTCCATGAAGCTTCTCAACGAGATCGGACGTCGCGCCGTAGAGGCGGGCCTGCTGGTGCGGATTCTCTCCGTATCGCAGGGTTTGCTCAAGAGGTAGGTCCAGGCTGAAACGTGTCGCCCGGCCCCGGAAGTAGGCAGTAACCGCCGAGTCGTAGGCCGCGGTATGCTCAAAAACCTGCGCGGCAAGGTTTCGACGGGTAGCCATGGACAGGGCACCACCGGAGGCGTCCATCTCGGCCACCAATT
>JAFMNH010000136.1 GCA_017859335.1 Rhodothermales bacterium
CACCTGAGCCGAAGAAAGTCGAACGTTGTTCACGGACATGTTGCCCGCCACGGCAACAGGGTATCCATTCAGGCGAAGCCGGCTTTCATCGCCCTCCAGCCCGGAAAGCCTCAACTCCCGCAGCGAAAGACCTTCTGTAAGACTGGCATTGAGCTGCGATCGTCCAAAGTTGACGACCAAGGTATCGAGTCCGACCGGTAAGGAGAGAGGCTCCGAGCGCGTGATACTCTTGTTCCAATTGATGTTGGCATCGTTTTCAACAGCTAGAGATCCCAGAAGCGTTCCCGGTGCATCGACGTCGACATCCATCTCCGCAATCCAGGCACCCTCTCGGAGGCGAAGGCGGTCATTGGTTTGAAGGATACCCGACACAGCCGAAACCAGACGACTGACGGTTGTCTCCGAGGCAAGGGATACCCGGTGCACTGTCGATCCGGCGTTACCAGCCACCACATGAAGAGAGTTCAGCGAGGGAATCAATTCGTTTCCGGTGGTCAGATCTCCAGAAACGTCAGTTCTGTCCATTTCAGCCCAGGAACCATCATCGAGATGGTAGATCAGGTTGTAAGGGTCGGATCCCGGCAGCGCGGAAAGAATGCCAGACCCCTCACGAATCACCCATCCGTCCTCAGAAATGCCAAAAGAGCTTCCGGCAGAGGTTCCGACAGACCCCGATCCAGCGCCGAATACGAAGCGCTCAGAGACCGTCAAGAGATAACCTGCGCCATTAAAACGCACACTTCCCCGTACGCGCAAGGACGGGATGGCCAGGTCCGAAATCAGCGTAATACCCGCATTGCCCGAGCCTGAAACGACCAATTCTCCGTGTTCATCGTGTCGCACCAAGACAGGGGTTACTTGCTGCTCGCCGCTCAGCATCCGTACGGGAGGTGTCGTATTCACGGAGGAAGTCACACGACCGTTCTCAAACCGGACCAGATCAGGAAGGCTACCCGTCACGTGAAGGTCGGAATACCCCAGATCCACTTCTCCCGACTGGAAAACCACGGAGCCAGTACTGACGGACATGATTGCCGTCGAAGGGCCCTCGAAGCGGACTGCTTCTGCGTCGAACAGGACGGTCGCGGCCTGTATGGCCAGGTCGGCATCCAGGTTGATGGTTGATGTACCCAAAAACATGACATCGGCCGTCCGCGTCGCAAAATCCCCACGGATGACCGACCCTTCACCGGACGTTCCGGGTGCAATCGTCATAGCAACATCTTCCAGGAATACATCATACGAACCCAACGCAAGGGTGGCCTCTTTCAGGGTTAGTCGAGAGGTCACGCGAAGATCCTGCTCCAGCGATGCGGTTGTGCCTGTATCAAGCCGGATATCAGGCAGGGGGATGGCAATATCCAGTGTTACCTCGCCTGCCAGATGGAGACTTCCGGCTTCAGTATTTGGATTTCCGTCTACATCCGTAACGGGGGTCCACTCTGAATCCGCCGTGATGCGCAGTGAAGAAGCGCCGTCCAGGTACCACGAAGCCATATCGGAGAATCGAACACGGGAGGATGTTACGCTGATGTCGGCATCCATGAAATAGATGGCCCCTGACGTAGTCATATCGCTGTTGGTCAGGCTGAGGTCACCTATCATCGGGTTGTCGCCGTCCGCTGGATACCACTCAACAGAGGAATCCTGCACCTCCAAACGGCGCACACGGCCCTGTATATCCAGCACGCCCCGGGCACCTCCTGGTACGGCTACGCTGAGAGATGCCACATCGGAGGACAACCCTGTTGAGAGAGTGCTTCCTTGGCCTGCCATAATCAGAGTACGATTCCCCGAAAGGTAGCCGTCTATCTGGTGGGTCTTCGTGGCGCCGGACAGGGTCAAATCTCCGTTTGACAACGTTACCCGGGAGCCGGAAATCGTTGTCAAGGTACCGGTCAGCTGCCCCGCTCCGTCCAACTGAATGGGAAAAACAGGAATCGTATTGACTGCATCAAACGCCGCAACGGAAAGGTCGATCAGCGGTAGCGCTATCCAGTCCTCGGTAATAAGGAATGGTGCCGTCATGGCACCCTGAAGATGCAGTGATGCGGCACCCTCCATTCTGCCGCGGTTTATAAATCCCTTGCCGTCGATATCGGCATCCGTACCCTGCCTGTTCGTCAGGACCTGTGAAATGACTGGATCGCCGCTGAATTGGATGAGCTTGTTATCGACATCAATACCACCAGAGGAAAACTCAATATTATCACCGACACGAAGAGTATCCACCGAAGGGCCGAGAAGGACGTACGCGTCGTCTTTATCAAGGTCAATACGCAACCGGCCGAAATACCCATCACCCTCGAGTCGAACGGGGAACGTGGCCAAGTCCCCTGTTATGGCCACGTAGGCCGATCCACGCATCTCGCCTTGATTTAAAATACGGGCATCGCTGAGTGAGGGTGAGAGAGTGACCACATCACTGGCGATATCGAGGAGGGAACCTTGCTCAAGGATGATCTCACGAGCAGTGGTAATGGTGCCTGTGCCACTGAGCGTCATACTTGTGGACACCCGAAGCTCATCTGTTTGGATGTTGCCATTGACCGTTGTGCTACCACCGATTTCGAGACGGGCTGCCTGACCACTGTAAGTGCCCTCCAACAGATTGTCAGCTCCGTTCAGCAAAACAGTCGAGGCATCCAACTGCCACGTCCCACCCGAGTCCGTCAGTGCCTTGTTGACGAAGAATGTAGAACCCTCACCCATGGTGACTTGTCCACCCTCCAAGGATGCACGGCCAGATATACTTAGCGTGCTCCCACTTGGGACCGTGACGCTTCCCGCTACGAGGTCGAAGTCTCCTATGACGGTTGTGTTAGAGGTAGGGAGCACGTCTGGGCCATTGATTATCATCGATGGGAGTACCGTAGACGAGAAACCATCCAATATTCGGCTCCCTGAACCAGCCAGCTGGATGTAGCCACCTTCTGTAGGTTCGAAAACACCCTTATTGCGGCTTATGCTGCCGAAAATGGTGAGTCCAGCGTTCTCGGCTATGATGAGGTCGCTGGCTTCCAAATGGAGGTCTCCCTGCAGTGTTACGTCTCCCTTCAAACTGACAGTGGCTCCGGGAGCATCCATATAAAGGATTGGGAGCACGATCTCCTGTTCGAACTGAAATGTGGGCGTGCTCCCCGCAGAGGGCCCTATTCCGGCTTCTGGAAGCACCAATGAACCGTCATCCACGATGACTTCGTTGGAGACGAGAAGAGGCGCATCGACCTGAAGGAGCAGGGCACCGGCAGACAGTATGATCGATCCTGCTGCCAGGCTCGGGGCAGCGATCGACAGCTCCCCGGCGGAGATACTGATGTTTTCCGAGCGCGCATCGGTATCCGAAGACCACAGAAGCGCTCCTGATCGAACCTCGAGGGAAGCAAGCTCATTGCCGTACAAGGTGCCATTCAGGGCATAGGAAACCACGGGAGAGGTAATCTGCTGCGCAAATGAAAGACGCTCAAAGGGTGGCATCAGTTGCAGAGTGCCCTGCATCGCATCTGTAGTAGCCTCGGCCGCTATTGTGGCCTGTAACTCCAACGTAAGCGTTGCACCCCCGGGGAGCACTAATCTTCCCTCATTGTCCAGAACCCCAACGGTTGAAACGTTATCCGCTTCAAAACGGACGGCCCCGGCATCACCAACGACAAGCGTGTCAACAGCTGTGGGAGTGAGGAAAGACGTTGTACCTGCTTCTGCCTGGAACCGTCGTATGCGCCCACCCACGGTGACAGAAGCATCCGTTTCGGAGGTTACAAAGGCGTCCACGTCGCCCGTTACGCTCATGGTAGACCCTGCATCGTTCAGAACGACTCCCACGCCGACTCCTGCCGATGAGATGAGTTCGGCCGTCAGGGCATGTCCGTTCGTCAGTATCACGCCTGCGGCGGTCAGGGTTCCCGTTACATTGGTGGCACCTGGTAGCTGAAAATCAATCGAGGGCGATCCCAGGATGGCTTCGGCAGCATCAATGGACAGTTGAACCGGGGCAGGTACCTCAGAAACACGCTCGAGGCTGACAGTATCTGCGGTGATATAAAGTCCAGTGGCTTGGTTGGAAGTGCTGGCTAGACGAGCAATTACGACCCGCTTGGCATCCAATGTGGTCTCCGTACCGATTAATTGCAGTGTTCCGTCGAAGAAAAACCCTGCATCAGGGCCCGCCAGGGCAGCACCCGAGGGTAGCTGCACGGTGCCTGTAAAGTGCGTCTCACCGCTTGACGTAGAACGCACATTGAGCTTTGAAACATCTATATCGGTTGTCAACGTCAAGCTGCCGGTATGTGCCAGTTCCAGCAGGCTCCCTGTCTCCAGTTCCGACAGGGGCAGATCATAGACCGGATTCTGGAGATTCCCATCGGATCGGATGCGACGGGCACCAGGTGCCCACACGGGCGTCCCGATAACGCTACCGCCGCCGAGTACTAACGCTGCTCCAGCGTCAGCGGTACTCCCGACCGTTGAGCCCAGCGTAGTCGATACACCAGAAAAGTCTGCTATGCCGGAGGTGAAGACTACACTTTGAACGGCCGTTGAGGAGGTCAGGCCTTGTCCGAAGACCAGTAGATCGGTCGTTCCCGCTTCGAATCGAACAGAACCCGAGTTGGCGTTGAACGTGACGGACGGAGCGGCTATCAGGACTTCAGATATGCCCGCAAAAGCATTGAGGCGAAAGGTCACGGAGCGCTGGCCTTCGAAGACTATACCATCCGAATCGGGTCCGAAAGCGTACTCGCCTGCGGCAACGCACAGAATATCGCCATCGGAGGCGCGAGAATAGCCTTCTTCAAGCGAACGGATTGGCGCTGTCAGCGTCCCGTCGTTTCCATCACCT
>JAFMNH010000137.1 GCA_017859335.1 Rhodothermales bacterium
ATGAGGTGACGGGCGGACTCGAACCGCCGTACAGGGTTTTGCAGACCCTTGCCTAGCCACTCGGCCACGTCACCGGTTTCCTGCGTTTGCCCGATACCATCTGTGTTACAGAATCGAATATGCGGGCGCCCACGTTGGAAATGGCACGCCCGGCAGGACTCGAACCTGCAACCTGCGGATTAGAAGTCCGCTGCTCTATCCAGTTGAGCTACGGGCGCAGGATGTAAAAGAACGGGCGGGAATATACACCCCGGAAGATGGATTCGATCGGTGCAGGTTTTGCACCCTCCAAAGCCATATAGAAAAGTCGGTTCGCCCTAAGGGACGAACCGACTATCTGGTCGGGGTGGCAGGATTCGAACCTGCGACCCTCTGCTCCCAAAGCAGATGCGCTAACCGGGCTGCGCTACACCCCGAACTGTTTGACGGTCGTCCTACTGATTTTTTGCAGCGGAAAGCTCCGCCTGCAGATCATCAACATGCACCATCTTGTGCTTGTAGCTGTAGTGGCCGTTCGGCTTTTTCTCAGCCACGACGATCTTGGCGAGCTTCTTGGCATCCCGCTTCTGCGCCAGGACCTTTTCGCCGAAAGTCTGCTTCTTTGCCATTGTTCAACTCAATCAACGGGTGACGCCGTGCCTGCGTACCAGGCCGACGGGGGAGACGATTACTTCGTTTCCCGGTGGATGGTATGCCTGCGAAGGACCGGGTTGTACTTCTTGAGCTCGAGACGATCCGGGGAGTTGCGACGGTTTTTCATTGTCGCATACCGGGACGTACCGGGCGCTTCGGTGCAATCCAGAATGACCTTGTGGCGAACGTCTTTTGATTTTGCCATGGTATACTACCCTGTTCAGACAGCCATTCCGTTGGCGCGCGCATCCTTGAGCACGGCCGAAATGCCTTTCTTGTTGATGGTTTTCAGGGTTTTTGCCGAAACCTTGAGCGTAACCCAGCGATTTTCCTCGGGCACGAAGAACCGCTTCTTCTGAACATTCAGTTCGAAGCGCCGCTTGGCCTTGTTGTTCGCGTGGGAAACGTGGTTTCCTGCGACCGGGCCTTTGCCCGTAATGTCGTCTTTTCTCGCCATGAGTCCGGGGGTCTGGCGTGTACGTTGGATGAGGGAGGTGGTGGGTTCCCTGTTGGATCTGCACCGCGCGGTCGTGACCGTGTGGGATAACCGAGACCGGCACAGAACAAAGAATATACGGCCCTCTTCGGAGTGTTCGCAAGGTTATCCACAGGACAAACACCCGGGATTTCTGCCTATTTTCGATGAAGGATAACTGCCAATGGTGCCTTTATCGCCCTTATCGGGCATTATCCATCCATCCTGAGCGCCACAGCCGGTGGTATCGAGGCCGCCCGGTAGGCAGGGTACCATGCTGCCAAAACACACAGCACCAGGGCCGATCCGGTGACGAGCGCCAGATCAAGCAATCGGATACTGACGGGATAGGCATCGATCAGGAAGCTGTCCGAACCCGGCAGGGAAACAAGACCATAGCGTAACTGCAGCCATGACACAGCCAGGCCAAGGGCCAGTCCTGTTCCAGCGCCTACCAGGCCGATCAGGGCCCCCTCGGCAAGGAAGATGCGCCGGATGTTGCGCGCGGACACACCCATTGCCCGCAGCGCTCCGACATCTCCCTGCTTTTCGATGACGATCATGGTAAGCGAACCGATGATGTTGAACGCAGCTACGATGACGATAAGAAAAAGGACCAACGAGGCACCCCACTTCTCCAACTGCATTACATCGTAGAGTCCCCTATGCAAGTCGTACCAGGTCAACACCGCGTAGCGCTCCTGATCCAGACGATCCGAGAGCCACGCTTTGTAGGCATCCGTCTGCTGCAGGTTGGAGAGCCTGACATCGATCCCGGATACGGTTGAGCCCATGCGAAAGAGGGTCTGCGCCTCTTGAAGGCCCACGAACGCATGGCTCTCATCGAATACGGTTTCCAGTTGGAAGAGTCCCCTCACTTCAAACTGCCGAATGGGGGAGCTGCTGAGCACCCGAGTATACATCCGCTCGATGGCTGGAGCTGAAAGAAGGGCTATTCGGCTCGGTGGCGCACTACCACCGCCGGGTGAGAGGAGCAGGCGCTCCCCCAGCCGACGACCGAGAACAATACCGGGTCGCCCATCAACCCGATCGACATCGAATCTCCCCAAGGTCGTGCCAGGAACCACGCCCTGATCCGTGTCCAGGGAAGAGGCATCCACACCGCGCACAATGACCACCTTGTTCACATCGGCGCGTCCCTCATGCAAGAGCAAGGCCTTTCCCTCCACGTACGGCGAAACCGTTTGAACGCCGGGCCATGCGGCCATCGCCGAGAGCAGGCTGTCATCGGGCTCAAAGCCCCGCTCCTCCACCGATACGATGCGAATATGGGGATCGTAGGAGATGAGCATGTCCCGAACGAATTCGAAGAACCCGTTCAATACCGAGAGGACAACGATGAGGGCAGCCACACCGAGCGCCACGCCTGCAACGGAAATGGCCGTTATGCGGGAGATAAGGGATACGGACCGGGGACTGGTCAGGTATCGCTTGGCTATGAGGGCGCGGTAGTCCACCGGGTATGTCAGACGTTGAAGCGGAACAGGATCACGTCCCCATCGGCCACTACGTACTCCTTGCCCTCCGAGCGCAGTACGCCGGCCTCGCGGGCTTTGGCCTCGCCTTTGTACGTGACGTAATCGTCGTATTTGATGGTTTCGGCGCGGATGAAGCCCCGCTCGAAGTCGGTATGGATCTGACCCGCCGCCTGCGGCGCTTTCATGCCCCGCGTCAACGTCCAGGCGCGTGTCTCCTTGGGACCCGCCGTAAAGAACGTGATGAGTCCGAGCAGGTCGTAAGCGGCCTTGATAAGCCGGTCGAGTCCGGAAGAAGAGAGCCCCATTTCTTCGAGGAAGAGCTCCTTTTCGTCTGCATCGAGCTCGGCGATCTGCGCTTCGAGATCAGCCGATACGATGACCACACCGGCTCCTTCCTCCGCCGCGCGCGCACGCACGGTTTCCACGTGGACGTTGCCATCGGGCAGATCATCTTCGCCCACATTGGCTGCATAGAGTACCGGCTTGGACGTGAGCAGGAAGAGGGACTTCATCCATTCCTTCTGCGCTTCGTTCGTATCGATGCTGCGCATGGGCGTGCCATCGGAGAGCTGTCCGAGGAGACGCTCGTAGAAGGCCAGCTCTTCCTGGATTTTCTTGTCACCCCCTTTGGCCGCTTTCTTCGTACGATCGATGCGTTTTTCGACGGCCTCGAGGTCCTTGAGCAGGAGTTCCGTCTCAATGACTTCGATGTCTCGCAGGGGATCGACCGACCCGGAGACATGAACTACATTGTCATTTTCGAAGCACCGCACGACATGGATGATGGCGTCCACTTCGCGGATATGACCAAGGAACTGATTGCCCAGACCTTCGCCTTTGGAAGCCCCCTCGACAAGGCCTGCAATGTCCACGAATTCGATCGTCGTGGGCACGGTCTTCACCGATTTGTTCAGCACGGCCAGCGTATCGAGCCGCTCATCCGGGACCGATACCATCCCCACGTTGGGCTCAATGGTGCAGAAAGGGTAATTGGCCGATTCGGCACCGGCCTGACTGAGCGCGTTGAAGAGCGTGGATTTGCCCACATTGGGCAGTCCTACGATGCCACATCGAAGGGCCATGTCTTTGTCCTATTTTGCAGGGGTCGATGCCCTGTGTGTTCTGCGCGTTCCAGGAGAACGCGGACGGGGTTTCCCAAACCGCTCGGTTAACCCGGCACGTGTGTTTTGTTTCTGAGCCAACATAAAGTTCGCCCGAATCCAGATCCTGCCCGTTCGTGTTTGTCAGGATTACGATGGTTGTCAGGGCTTTTTCTGCTGCTGTCCGTACCAACACCACCGGCGGTAGCCCAAGTGCAAGCCGATCGCGCGCCGTGGGGCTCGCAGATCCAGGTGGCTGCGGCCACGCTCGGGGGGAATGGGATGGAGGTGGGTGTCGTCAGCGCGCGCAGTGTGTACACCCGGGAAATCATGATCTTGGCTGACCTCGAGCCGCTCTGGCGACCTTCACAGGGTCAGGCACGGGTTGTGTTGATGCCTGCCCTCTCGCTTCGTCTCCTCGGCTTTGAACGCCTGATCGGAGGGGCTGCATACCGGGGTATGGATGTCGATGTCGGACTGAGAGCTGGACCCGGACTGTCTTTTGCTGGCAACGAAACCCTGGAAGAGCGCAACCGCCGATTCGAACTGGTCCTGGATCCTTTCCTTCGTCTGACGAGCGTACACACGCGATCGTTGGCCTGGCTCTTGGAAATCGGGTCGTCACGTCCAGCCCTTCGACTCGGCGTGTGGATCCGCTACTGACCCCGGGGTCACGTGATACGGATTCGCACGGGCCGGTGCGGATACCTTCGGACCTCACCCCACAAAGGGAACGCGAATGAAGGTTCGCTCAGGCAGTCGTACAGCTGTCAGATGGCCCAGGTGGGGATGCGAGAAGAAGACGCATCCGGTATCGATGTTGATCAGCCTGGGTCGGCTGACTGGTTCGGATACCGGTGTATGTCCACAGACGACCGTCTTTTCCCAGGGGGTATCGGGCACCTTGAGGTGTTCGCGCTCCCAGAGGAAGACGGCCGGATTGTTTTCAGCCAGGTTCTCGGCTACTGTCCTGTCGGGGCGGATACCGGCATGTACGAATAAGTAATCTCGCGTCTC
>JAFMNH010000138.1 GCA_017859335.1 Rhodothermales bacterium
GGCCAACCGGCCGCGTCGAAGGTCCATGAAAACACGCCGGGGGCCCGCCCGAGCAGGATGGATAGATCCGTGTTCAATGCCTGGACCGGAAGCCGGGTAACCGGTTCTGTCGTGGTCACCGCCTCGGTCGGATCCTGCGCCTGCGCCGACGAGACGGCCAGCAGGCCTGCCAGCACCGCGGTAACGCTGGGCCACCTCATTCCGGGAACAGGCCGTAGAGGCGACTTTCGACGCGGCTGATGATTTCGGACTGGTCTTTTTCGTCGTTCACGAAGTCCATTTCGTCCACTTCAATGATGACCTTCGGCCCGAGGTCATATCGCTCCACCCAGTCCTCGTAATGTTTGTTCAGCCGCTGAAGGTATTCAATGCGGATGGTGTTCTCGAACTCGCGGCCCCGGGTTTGAATGTGGTTGACCAGCGTCGGCACGCCGGCCCGTAGATAGACCAGCAGGTCGGGCGGACGCAAATACGATGTCATCACCTTGAACAGATCCTGGTAGTTCTCATAGTCCCGTGCGGCCATGAGCCCCATTTCGTGCAGGTTGCGGGCAAAAATCTCGGCGTCCTCGTAGATGGACCGGTCCTGAACGACGCTGTGGGGTGCATCCTCAATCAAACGCTGATGCTCGAACCGGCTGGAAAGAAAGAACACCTGCAGGTTGAACGACCATCGATGCATGTCGTCGTAGAAATCCGACAGATACGGGTTGTCATCCACACGCTCGTAGAAGGCCTCCCATTTGAAGTAGTTCGACAGGATCCGGGTCAGGGAGCTCTTACCGGCTCCGATGTTACCGGCTACGGCCACGTATTTCTTGCCGGTCAGGGGCACGGGGACTGCACACTCAGTGGAAAGGATCTCGAAACCACAATATACACGGGGGCGAAGAATCCCGAAGCCTGTGCTTCAGGCTGCAGGTAGGGTTCTAACCGCAAATTCGCATGCTCCCGGCGTGCACGCCACCGGAAAATCGTACTTTTGGAGCCTCTTATCCCTGAATTCCACTTCTCAGTTTCCATGGCGCAGAAAGCCCTCGACATTTCACCTGCGGGCCGCGGCAAATACGACCCGGCGTCCATCGAGTCGAAATGGTATCAGTATTGGGAAAGCAATGATCTTTTCCGCACTCGCCATGATTCGGAAAAGGATCCGCATGTCATCGTCATGCCGCCGCCCAACGTAACGGGTCGGCTGCACATGGGACACGCCTTGCAAGACACGGTACAGGATGCCCTGACCCGCATGCGCCGCATGCAGGGGTTCGAAGCGTTGTGGGTGCCGGGCATGGACCACGCCGGCATTGCCACGCAGAACGTGGTCGAGAAGACCCTCAAGAAGGAGGAAGGCAAGGATCGGCACGCCTACGGACGCGAGAAATTCGTCGAGAAGGTCTGGGACTGGAAGGAAGAATACGGCGGGATCATCCTCGAGCAGAAGCGTCGTTTGGGCGACTCGTGTGACTGGTCGAAAGAGCGCTTCACGATGGACGACGGGTTCTCCCGCGCCGTCCAGGAAGTGTTCGTCCGTCTCTACGACGAAGGACTGGTCTACCGCGGCGAGTACCTGATCAACTGGTGCCCCATCGACCGTACGGCCATCTCGGATGAAGAAGTCGACAACGTCGAGCGCAAGGGCCATCTCTGGTACATCCGATATCCTCTGGCCGATGGCAGTGGTCACATCGAGATTGCCACGACCCGCCCGGAAACCATGCTGGGTGATACGGCCATCGCCGTCAATCCGGAGGATGAGCGCTACACGGATCTGGTCGGCAAGATGGTCAAGGTGCCCTTGACCGACCGCGAAATCCCGATCATCGCCGACGAGTACGTCAAGAGCGACTTCGGCGCGGGCGCCCTCAAGGTCACACCGGCCCACGACAAGAACGACTTCGAGATCGGGCGCAAGCACGACCTCGAGATCCTGAACATCATGAACCTCGACGCCACGCTCAATGAGAACGCAGGCGACTACGAGGGCATGGACCGATTCGACGCCCGTGAAAAGATGGTGGCGGACCTCGAAGCGCAGGGGTACCTGGTCAAGATTGAGGAATACGCCTCGACCGTACCGATATCGCATCGCTCGAAGGCCATCATCGAGCCCCTGATTTCTCGTCAGTGGTTCGTCAAGATGAAGCCCCTGGCCGAGCCGGCGCTCGAAGCCGTGCGCGACGGGCGCATCACGTTCCACCCCAAGCGCTGGGAAAACGAGTACTTCCGCTGGCTCGAAAACATCCGGGACTGGACCATCTCCCGTCAATTGTGGTGGGGTCATCGCATTCCGGTCTGGTACTGGCTGGATGCGGATGGCGAAATCGACGAAGCCCGCGGCTTCAAGGTGTCCATCGACCAGCCCGAGGAAGGCATGGTGCAGGACGAAGACGTCCTGGATACGTGGTTTTCGTCCTGGCTTTGGCCGTTTGCCACGCTCGGTTGGCCAGACGAGACGCCCGACCTGAAGAAATTCTACCCCGGATCCGTCCTCGTCTCCGGGTATGACATCCTCTTCTTCTGGATTGCCCGCATGATCATGGCGGGCCTGCATTTCATGGGGGACATCCCGTACAAGGATATTTTCATCACGGGGATGATCAAGGACAAGCAGGGACGCTGGATGTCCAAGTCCCTGGGTAACGGCATCGACCCCCTGGAGATGACGGAGCAGTACGGCGCCGATGCGGTCCGTTTCAGTCTGACCATCCTGTGCGCGCAGGGTCAGGACATCAAGCTCGACCCCACGAAGTTCGAGATGGGTCGCAACTTCGCGAACAAGATCTGGAACGCCTTCAACGTGTTCGGTCAGTTCATGGAAGAGGGCAAGGACTACCGTCGCGAGCGTTCCTTTGCAGAGCTGGACTTTGCCGAACAGTGGATGCTCACGCGCCTGAACCAGACCATCCTGGATGTGGAGGAGGATCTGGCCCGGTACCGTCTGAACGAAGCCGTCGGCAAGATCTACACACTCTTCTGGGGCGATTATTGCGACTGGTACCTCGAACTCATCAAGCCCACAGGCGGCACGAAGATGGATGAGGAGACGATTGCCCTGGCGGTCGAACTCTTCGAGACGATGCTGCAGCTCCTGCACCCGTTCATGCCATTCATCACAGAAGAGCTCTGGACGCATGTCCGTCCCCGCGAAGAGGGCGACATCTGCATGACGAGCACCTGGCCGACGTCCAACCCGGAGGACATGGACACCGAGCTGGCGGGGCATTTTGCAACGATGCAGGATTTGATATCCGGTATCCGCAACGTGCGTGCCCAGTACGCCGTGTCTCCGAGCCAGGATATCGCGGCCGTGCTTCAGCTCGAGCCCAGTCTGGTCGAGCCTGTCGAAAGCCACCGGGAGTACTTCGCCAAACTGGCCCGGGTTAACGAGTTGACCATCCAGACGGAAGGGTCACGCCCGCCGGCCTCGGCCTCCGTGGTGGTGGGCCGCAACCAGGTATTCGTCCCACTCACGGGTATGATCGACCTGGATGTGGAGCGCGAGCGCCTGCAGAAGGACATCGACGAGAAGGTTCGTTTCCACAAGAGCATCCAGGGCAAGCTTTCGAACGAACAGTTCGTGTCGCGTGCGCCCGAAGCCGTTGTGCAGAAGGAGCGGGACAAGCTGGTCGAGGTCGAGGCCGAGATCAAGCGCCTCCAAGCCTCGCTGGACGAGTTGGCGTGAGGGCCCGTGTCAGGATAGCACCGGCAGACGTTCCAGCCATTCATGGGTTGCTTTCCACGGGCGCGATAGCGTTCATGCACCCATGAAACCACTTCTTCTGTCCATTGCCCTGATGGCTGGCTTGTTCGTGGCCGGGTCCGTTCACGCCCAGGACGCCACAGACGATTCCCGGGTCACCTTCACCGAGCTTGTGCTCGATGACGGCTCCAGGTTGATCGGTGTCATCCTCTCTGAATCTGCGGAGGCCGTTCTCTTCCGTACGGCATCCGGCGCGGAGATTACCTTGGATCCGGCTTCGATCCGCCGCCGTCGGACGGTGGAAGGGCGCATGGTCCGCGGCAGCTTCGAGCCGTTCGACCCTTCCCTGACACGCACCCTTTTTGCCCCTACCGCCCGGTCCCTGCCCAAGGAGACGGGGTATGTGGTCCTGCACGAGGTGCTTTTCCTCTCCGGTGCCTGGGGTTTCGGGGGCGGGGTCACCCTTTCGGGCGGCCTTTCGCTCATACCGGGTGCTCCGGAGCAACTGATCTGGTTTGCACCGAAGGTCACGGTATTGGAGCGGGACCAGGTATCGGTGGCCGGGGGTCTGTTGGCTGGCACGCTCACAGGCTCGGCCGATGCGGGCGGTATCCTCTACGGCGTGACGAGTTTTGGCAGCCGCGTGCGCACGGGGACCATCGGGGTCGGCTTTCTCTTTGGCGAAGGTGAAGTCGATGACACGCCCATCGTGCTCTTCTCGGGCCAGTGGGCACTTGGCGATCGGTTGAGCTTGATCAGTGAGAACTATGCCGTGCCCTCCGAAAGCAGCGGTGCGCTCATCAGCCTGGGCGTTCGGATTCGCGGCAGCCGAATGACGATGGACCTGGCCGGGATTACCCATAGCAGTATTTTTGGCCGTGGCGATGGGATGGCCGTCATCCCTTGGTTGGGCGTGACCCGCAATTTCTGAGCACGCTTCAGGGTGCTCTCAGGAGGGCTGTCTGAGTGCATCTTGAAAAGAAGGGCTTTTCCCCTACCT
>JAFMNH010000042.1 GCA_017859335.1 Rhodothermales bacterium
AATCGCGTAAAGGCAGATGCTGACATGCAATTGAGTCCTCGTATCGGGATCGCCTTCCCGATATCCTCCACAGGCGTCATGCGCTTTTCGGCTGGTCTGTTCTTCCAGATCCCCGCCTTGGGGCTGTTGTATACCAACCCGGAATACGAGGTCAATCCCCAGGCTGGCAATGTTCAATTCGGAAACGCCGCCTTGGAGCCGGAGCGGACACTGGCCTTCGAGGTTGGATTGCAGCAGGGACTCACGGAGAATGTAGGCGTCGAGCTTACCATTTTCTCCAAGGACGTCAGGAACTTGACGGGTCAGGAAATCGACCGAACACCTACAGGAGATCAGGTCGTGCAGTGGATCAACCGTGATTTCGGCACCATCCGCGGCTTTACGTTCTCCATGTTCGATCGGCCGGGTGGTACGATCTCATGGACCTTTGACTACACCCTTCAGTTTGCGGAGGGTACCTCGTCCGACCCTGGAGAGGCGTTCGGTCGTGCCCAGTCCGGTTTGGAGCCCATTCTGTCCCTGGTCCGACTGAACTGGGACCGTCGACACGTTTTCAACAGCACGGTCACTGTTGAGCCTATTGAAGGGCTGTCCCTTACGATGGTCAATCGGCTTCGCTCGGGTGAGCCCTACACGACTGTTCGTGGTTTCGTGCGTTCGACGCGACCGAACAATGCGAACCGACCGGTTCAGTTCTGGACCGACCTGCGGGCCTATTACGCTCCGCCGTTCATTGAGCAGGATGTTCAGCTCTTCCTGCAGGTCCAGAACCTGTGGGATCGTGCCAACCAGTATGCTGTCTATGCAACGACGGGTAGCTGGGACGAGTCGCTTGAACTGGAACAATTCAGGGCAACCGGTGGCGCTGTGGGTGGGCTGAACTCCATCGATGAGTACTTCGCCCGTCCGGAGTGGGTCTCTGGTCCGCGTCAGGTCAGCCTTGGATTACAATATTCCTTCTGAGTATGTCACACTTTGCAATACCCATGTCCAGTACGGCGAAAGGGCTTTTTCGTCCTGCTGCAGTTTTACCAGCAATGCTTTGGTTCCTGGCGATGGTCAGCAGCCCAACGGCATCTGCTCAGACGGAGATTCCAGCCGAATACCGGGGCAGCGAGGCCATGATTGCCCGCGGCATCCTCGATGGAAACCTCATTGAAACCAACTTCCGCAATCACGGGGAGCTGGCACGATGGAACGACGCGCCATGGGGCGTGTGGCCACGTGGTATCGGTGGAAGACACATCGATGGGGTAGGTATCATGGCGGCCGGTCGTGTGCGTGCGGAACGCGAAAAATGGCCGATCTACAATGGTGCAGCTGACTCGCTCGTGAACCCGGTCATCCTGACCTACCGGGAGGCTGGCAAGCGTTTGGGCCCGGGCGGGGAACTGTGGGGCTGGTTGCCCCTCGATGGCTTCCACAACCCTCGCAGGATCAATGCGCTCGGCCTGCTCGAGCCTGTACCGGCGCTTTCCGACGATCCATCTTCGTGGCCTGAGTTCTGGCCAGATCGGCTGGATAATCCAGACGATCCCGGCTGGGCAGGTAATTGGAATGGCTTTTTTGGTCGTGGCGTGTTCAATGCTGACCTTGAAAGCTTCTACGTCATGGATGACTACGCCGACAAGGAATATCACGTCTCCCGCGTAACGGGCCAGCCGAATTCGCAGTACGGCGTATTCTATCCGTCGCCCTCGGACTCCACCGTCGGTGGCATGGGATTGCAGACCCAGGTGCGCATTTTTCAGTGGGCGAACATCCTGGCCGAGGACGTGATGTTCATTCTGTATCGAATGACAAACACGTCAGAGACTGACTATCGATACAACCTTGAAGGATCGGAGGGAATGTTCTTCTCCCAGATCATGGACTACGGTCTTGGGAATGAGGAAGGAGACGAAACGGCAGCGTTCAACGCGCAGGAGGACGTTACCTTCGGATGGGACCAAGACGGCATCGGGCAACGTCAGGATGGTACCCTGTATGACCTCGGGTATACGGGCTTTGCATTCCTCGAAAGCCCGACGAGGGCAGAGGATGGCTTGGACAACGACGAGGATGGCATCATTGACGAACAGCGCTTTGGCGGGCCAGGTCAGCTCATCGAGGGGCAGGATGCCATTGAGTTGTACGTGTCCAACAACTATGATCTGATCAACTTCGAGTCCGCAAACGGGCCGCTGGAAGAGACTCGCGCCTACAAGGCCGGGCGTTGGTGGACGGGGGACGAAAATCTGGACTGGGTTGGGTTTGACGACCTGAACGGTAACGGTCAGCTTGACCCCGGAGAATCGGTCAACAATGATGTTGGATTGGATGGCAAGGGACCGTTCGACCTGGGCTATCCCGGTCCGGATGAAGGCGAAGCCAACGGCAGGCCCGATGCGGGCGAGCCCAACTTTGATGAGTTGGACGTCGCGGAGTCGGACATGATTGGACTGACCGGATTCGATTTGTCCTCACGTCCTTTCTACGAGAACGGCGACAACCTGCGGGATGACACCTGGATGTTTGATCGCATCCTGAATTTCGCCCAGTTCCCGCTCGGAACACCGGCGGATGCCTTTGAAGCTGACATCGAGCCGTTCCTGTTGTTCGTCTCGGGTCCGGTCAACCTGTATCGTGGCCGGGTTGACTTCTTCTCGACAGCCTGGGTGTTCGGAGAGGACGAGCAGGACTTCTTCAAGAATCGCCGGACGGTTCAAAGTATCTATGATGCTGACTACAACTTCGCCCAGGCGCCTTTCCTGCCCACGTTGACAGCGATCCCGGGCGATGGTCGGGTTGTTCTGACTTGGGATACGACGTCTGTGGCCAGCTTCGACCGTTTCAGCCAGGAGTTCGATTTCGAGGGGTATCGTCTCTACAAAGGAACGAACCCGCTGCTTACGGATGCCCGCACGATTACCAATGTGGATGGAACGCCCACGTTCATGGAGCCGGTAGCCCAGTGGGATCTGGTGAACAACGTGTCAGGGCCTGTCAGCGTACTGGAGAACGAAGCGGTATACGATCTTGGTGACAATACCGGTCTGTCCTTCTTCTATGTGGATGAAGACGTGAACAACGGGATGACCTACTATTACGCGCTCGTTGCGTACGATCGTGGTATCCGGGAAAACGGCGTTCCCATCATTGATCCACAGGAAAACATCTTCAACATATCTGTGGATCTGGCAGGTAACGTGCTTGGTGTGTCCCAGAACGCAGCCATCGTTGTTCCCCGCAGCAAGCCCGCTGGGTTTGTTGACGGCAACGTCAACGAGGATCTCTCGTCTGTTACCGATGGCGTTGGCGCCGGGAGCATGAATGTGCGGCTGATAAGCGGTGCGGAGGTTCGTGCGGACAACCCGTACCGCGTTGTATTCAGAAGTGAGGAGGATGACAATCCGAATGCGGATATCCAGGTAACGACAGCCTTCGATATCGTGGACATGGCCACCGGCGAGGTACGGGTACGCAACAACCCGCTCATTGACGAGCCACCGATGGTAGACGGCTTCATCGTGGAGGTGGACAACTACGAAGTGGCTTCAGGTGCACTGGAGTTTGTTGAATACGAAACAGGGTGGGTGGGTAGCCCGGGAACAGCGTCCGAGTTGGTCAGCACGGATCCGTCTGGGCTTGACGGTATCTCCACCAACTGGCGTGCACGAGTGCGGGCAGACTCAACCACATTGCACATTCCGTCGACTGCGGACTATGAAGTGCATTGGGTCAATCCGGCTGATTCCACATATCGCTTACCCCGTTTCGGGATCGGTTTCCTGACTGGCTCCGTGCCCATATTCGTCAAGAACGCCTCTACCAACGAGGTTGTTGATCTCCTCATTCAAGACGTCAACAACAACCGCGAATTTGATGCCGCCGATGACGTCCTGGTAGTCGAGCGGGACGGCTTCCAGCGCAAATTCCGGTTCCGTATCTCATTCAGCGTGCCTGATGGTGAGACTTCTGCTGGACCAGAAGCAGGAACTGTTTTCCGCATCACTCCCAAGAAGGAATTCCATACCGGCGACTACTTCCAGTTCACGCTGCGTGAACCCTATGTGGACACACAGCTCGCCGAACAGGAGTTGGACGACATCGGGGTGGTGCCCAACCCCTATGTCGGCGGGTCAGGCTTCGAGCAACGCATTCAGATTTCTGGACGGGGTGAGCGGCGTTTACAGTTCATCAACCTGCCGCAGGAAGCCACCATTACGATTTTCAATCTGCGTGGTGAATTGGTCGACGAGATTGAGCACTTCTCCGCATCTGACAATGGGTCCGTCTTCTGGGATCTCCAGACACGGGGAGGGCAGGACATCGCCTATGGGGTGTATATCTATCACGTGAAGGCTCCCGGCATCGGTGAGCACGTCGGCAAATTTGCCGTCGTCAAATAGGGAGACTGATCATGCAACGTATAATCTCTTTCCTCACTCTGTTCGCACTTGTAGCCGCTGTACACGGGCAAGATCAGCAAAACAGTGACCAGAGCCGCGTTGGAACGACGGCGGCCACGTTCCTGACACTCGGTGCCGGTGCCCCCGGGGCATCCCTTGGGCATGCCTATACGGCTACGGCAACGGGAGCCGACGCGCTGTTCTGGAATCCGGGTGGTGCAGCCATCCGCCATCGCTCAGGTCAGCGCAGTGGCCTCATGTTTTCCAACAACGAGTGGATTGCCGGAATCACCTACAACACGGCAGGCCTGACCATCCCCGCAGGGGGAGCCGGCGTGGTAGGACTGAGCATTGCTTCGGTGGACTACGGCACCATGAAAGTTCGGACCATTGCCCGACCCGAGGGCACAGGGGAAACCTTCAGCGCTTCGGACCTCAGTGTGGGGCTTACCTACGCCATGCCGCTGACTCCGAATTTCTACTTTGGCGGTACATCCAAGCTGGTTCGCCAATCCATTCGGGACATGCGGGCGCGAACGATGGCCATCGATGTTGGCTTCGTATTGCTGACCGACTATCTCAATGGACTGAAAGTAGCTGCCTCCATCATGAACTTCGGAGGCAAGATGACGATGCGGGGGATCAACTCTGAAATCCAGGTTGATCTGGATCCGCAGCACGAAGGATCCTCTGAAAGTATCCCGGCCCGCATCAAAATGGATGCCTGGGACCTTCCCATGTCGTTCAAGTTCGGTATCTCTTTGCCCGTGGTTAAGACCGGTGCAACGGAACTGGTCGTCTTGGCTGATGCCAACCAGACAAATGACAACAACCTGAACGCAGACCTGGGTGCCCAATTCACGTTCATGACCCGCATGTTGACGTTCAGTGCACGTGCTGGGTACAAGGATGCCTTTGTCGACAACGTGGATTCGCACCTGGCCTATGGCGCTGGTTTGGACTTGCAGCTGTCAGGCGTGCGCTTCGGCTTCGACTATGCATACATCCCGTTCGATCTTCTGGATCGCTCACAGACCATGGACTTCCGTATCTATTTCTGACAGGTCGGAACAGTACATATAAAAGTGCGATGACCGCGTTCCGGTGGCCTGCGTGGCCTCTTTTCTGTTCGCTGGTTCTGGTCTTCGGGTGCGCCTCGCCTGAGTCAGGTCCGGGTCCCGATCGTGATCCACGGGTACTTGCAACGGTCAACGGCTATCCCATTTCTGTATCGTGGTTCGAGCAGACCTACATCGACTTCCTGGTACGGTCAGGATCCAATGATTCAGAGGTGGCACGAGCCGCCCATCTTGAGCAGTTGATAGATGCCATGTTGCTGGCTGAGCATTTCGATGTACAGTCGCAGGACACGACGGCTGACTTCATGGGCACGCAGGAACGCATAAAGAGGGAGGAGCTGGGCTCCCGATTCTTTGAGACGGCTTTCCTGGATACCATGTCGGCCCCTACAGAGGGTCAACTGAGAGCGGCCTACGTTCGGGATCAGTCCAAGCGGGTTGTACGGCATCTGTTCTTTACATCGCTCCAGCAGGCAGAGGCTTCCTATCAGCGCCTACAGGAGGGGGTACCGTTCCTGGAAGAAGCCCAGAACGTGTATGGACTCGCGGAAGTCGACTCGATGGCAGGCTTTTTGGGTGCCATCGGATACTATGCAGTAGACGACGCGTTTGCTGAAACGGCGTTCGGTATGGAATCGCGGACCTACTCCGAGCCGGTCCGCACGCGGTATGGCTACCATATCATCTTCCTGGAGGACATCATCCTGGAACCCCTGCTGACGGAGTCGGCCTACCTTACGCGGCGCAGCGGCCTGTCCAGCCAGTATCGACAGCGTCGCCGTCGATTGGAAGGAGATCAGTTCGTGCGCTCTTTCATGGCTGAGCTCGATGTGACAGTCAATGCCCCGGCCGTTGCAGCACTCAATGATTTGATCAATGCATTGGACCCGACGGCGGAGGAGATGGCAGGCCAGGTTGTGTCGCCGCTGAACGATTCGTGGAAGCGGGATGTGGATCCATCTACCGCTTTATTGACCTTTGACTGGAAGGGGAAGAGGGAGGCCTTTACCGCCGGGGACTATGCCTTTTGGTTTGAGTCGCTACCACAGCGGGAGGCCCGTGAGCGTACGGCAGCCTCTGTGGGTCGCGCACTGCGCAACGAAGCCTTGTTCCGTGCTGCCGATGAGGAGGGCCTGCGAGACAGGGAATGGGAAATCGAGGTTCAGCGGAGGGTCAGGCTTGAGAAAGCGAGACGGATGCGTGAGAATCTCCGATCCCAACCAGGGCAGATAGATTCATCGCTGGTGAAGCGAGCCTATGAGCGACTGGGTTGGTCAAAACGCCGGCTCTCCGTGCTCTCCTTCGATGCCATTACGGCGTTGACACCGGAGGCATTACAAGCGTCCATGACCCGTATTGGGCAATGGCCCATCCAATATCGCGAGGTGCGTCAGGATGCTATTCCGGAATGGTCACCCTACGTGGCGACAGCCCCTGTAGACTCGGTAATTATCGTGGGTCGACCTAACGATTGGGCGGCGATCCGGGTGCTCAAGCGGACGCGGATTATGCCTGACTGGACGTCTGATCGAAAAGAAATAGAGCGGCAGCTGCGTCCTTTTGTAGCGGAATACGAGCTCGTCTCCCGGTTGCGGGCAGAGGCTGAGGTTGACATCGATCGGCAGCTCATGAAAGAGATTGCCTCCTTCTGAACGAGGAGGTACTGTTGGTGTTTGGCCAGGTGTCGCCCAAGCACGGACGTGCGATGACCTTATTCCATCGTTATCTGACGGGGCGTATGGACGAAGAGGACATCTCCGAGATCAGGGTGATTGAGGAAGACGTTTTCTTGTCTCTCTTCAAGCCCCTCCATGTCAAAACCAACAACGGTCAGATCTGCCGATGCGGAATACCGCGCAACCAGGCGTCGGAAGGCATCAACGTTGTTGGTAGGCAGGAATCGGATGTTTTTCTCTGACACGGGAAGGCGTCCCTGGGTCATCAGGTGCTCGAATTCCTCTCGTCTCTCCTCAACCTGATCCCGCGGCAAGGCAACGAATACGCGGATTTCAGCGTCATTCCAGTCTGGATGACCAAGCAGGATGTAGGAAAGGAGAATCATCAGGTTGGCATTTTCCTGATCGTTCCAGGTCAACCATACATGGATGGACTTATGCTCTCCGAAGTGTAAGTCACCATGGCGAAGAACCATCAGTGTCATCCGCGTCGAGGCCGCAAAATCACACCAGGAGACGACGTCCTTGACAACCTGAGGATCGTCATTCTGGGAGAACTCGAACATGACTGCATTATTGCTCAGACCCGACACACCGGGTACTTGCAGGCTCTGCGCCAACGCGCTGATCATCGACGGGCTGATGATCGTATTCATGTAGACGGTCGATTTTTGGGACCGAGCCATCCCGACAAGTCGTGCTTGGACCCGCTGTGCTTCCCGGTACGACTTGGTGTTGAGCGTCCCGGGTATGTAATGCAGATAGGTCCCAAACCCGTGTCGATGGCATATCCAACGCATGAATTCGAGGGGGCTTCGGCGGTCGAATGTTCGTTCATTGACCATGATCACGCTCGGACGCCACTCATCGTCACTGGCGCGGCGTCGGCGGCGCTGCAGGCGGATGTGCATGTAGCGTGAGGTTTGCGTCATGACACCCTGAAACATGGCCGCCAGATCGTGTGTGCCTTCGTGTGACTGCTTGACCACCTGATAGAGACCTACCATGACCAGGATGGCAGCCAAGGCAAAGACAGGATCCATCTGGAACATCATGAAAGCACACATCACGGCACCGAAGAGGCTGATGTACCACCGTGACCTGAAACTCGGACGATACGATGGACGTGCCGCGAAATGCTCCAGGAAACTGATGGCGCACAGGGCCCCGTACGTAACCATGAAGAACATGGAAATGAGCCGCGCTACGATATCAACGTTGCCCAGTAAGACGATGATCAACGCCACACCACCGGTGATAAGCGTTGCATTGCGGGGTTCATTGACGGCTCCCTGACCCGCAGCCAACCATGAATTGGCACCTCTGATCGGGATGCTGCCATCGCCTCCCAATGCCTGAAGCGTTCGGGGGGCAACCAGGATGGATCCTATGGCGGAACTGAGGGTGGCTGCACCAAGCCCTATGAATATGATGGGCCCCCAGAGCGCGATCCTGGACATGACCAGCTGATCCGAGTTCAAAAGGTCGGGCGGCGCAGAGTAAACCAGTTTGAACACAATGAAGATGTAGACCAACATACCAACCAGGGTGGCTGCCAATGTGCCCCTTGGAATGGAGATTCGAGGATTGGCCAGATCCCCGGACAGACCAACGCCTGCCGTCATGCCGGTAAAAGCAGGAAACACAATGGCAAAGACCAGGAAAAAGGGGTCGGCATCGGCCAGGCTGCTGGACAGGCTGACACTGGATGGGTCAAAGCCTTCTACGGGAGAGCCCATGAAGAACATGATCAGCGAGAGCGTAAGCGTCGCTACTACCGTGTAGAGGGCCTTCACCCCCAATGCGGCACCCTTCGTCAACATCAGCAGAATCAGGCCAAGTGTAGCTGGAAGCGAGATGAGCCTGGGGTCGTACGGGATGCCGATCCGAGCCTCAATCCATCTTGCTGCAGGGCTGAACGCCTCGGCAAAGGCAATCATGTAGAACGCGACAGATACAGCTTGGGAGAGATACAGCGAAATGCCGATGACCCCACCGATCGAGGTCCCGAATGAGCGGGAGATGATGAAGTACTCGCCGCCACCTTCCACCTTTCGATTCGTGGCAATCTCGGCAATGGCAAGCGCGGTAGGGATGGTAACCATGTGCCCAAGGAACACAATGGCCAGTGCGCCAAGCAGTCCTACATTGCCGACCGCGTAGCCGAAGCGCAGGAACATGACCGCGCCAAGGATGGTGGAGATGCCTGCAAAGAAGACGGGCAACGTGCCGAAACCGTGACCGCTGGCAGCATCCCCGGGTGAGGTTTCTGGCGCGGGAGGAGCGGTGTTTCTGGAGGGTGTTTCCATTGGGTATGAACGCCCGTGGCGTAGGAAGCCGTTACCCCAAGATAGGGCCGGGCGAGCACTGCAGGGAGATCACACCCTAAAATGCGTGCTGGAGGTGCTTCGCTCGGGTACGGTTCTCATCCTACCCTCTGAAATGTTGAAAGGCAGACCAGCGAAAGCTGATCTGCCTTTCAATGCTCCCCGGGTAGGATTCGAACCTACGACCCTGCGGTTAACAGCCGCATGCTCTACCGCTGAGCTACCGAGGAGTGTGCTTCGTAACAGCGGAAGCGGGCGCAAAGATAGGACGATCCTCGATGCAGGACAAGCCTCTTTGCGCCCTTTTCAACTTCAACCAGGGAAAAGATCCCTGAGCCGCTCCGGGATGCCTACAGATCCTGTTTCACAAGGCTACATTGACACGATACCCGCCTTGATCAGAAGAGGAAAAGGTAGGTCAGCTTGGCCACACCCACCGTACTGTTCATCAGGTAGCTGGCGCGTGGATCAAACAACATTTCGTTGTCGCCCGTGGCATGCCACGACGTATTCAGCACGAGGAACAGGTCCGATCCCGGCGTGTGGATCCAGTTGATGCGGATGTTGGCGTTGATATCCCGTGAGAAGTTGTCGTACTGGATGAGGGCCTTGGCAAAGAGCTTCCGGCTCACACTGGCAAGAATATCCACCGAAGCAGTCGTCGCACTGAATTCGCCACCCGGGATGGGAAGGTCCACATCGCTTTTCCTGAGGTTTGCACCCAGCGTGAGGTGCTTCGACTGTCTCCATCCGGCCTGAAGCCCCCAGTCAAAACGATTGCCACCGTAGAAGCCCCCTGTTTCAAAGTTGGCCCCACCGGATAGTCTTTTTCCCGGGTCCGTGTTGAAACGGGCACCCAAACGTGTAAAGGTATAATCATCAGCCACGATTTCGGCGTCTGGGCGAATGAAGAAGGAGCCCTCCAGCCGGTCGAACTGATGCGATCCGGAGAGTCGGAGGGACATGCGCGCCTGCGACGTAAAGCCGATGGAGGGGTCGATTTCCCACGACTGCAGTTCGCCATCCTGGCCGTTCGTGTGGATCCCCATGACGTGGGTCGTCATCTGGCGGAACGGACCGGTGCTGAAGAACGGGGAATAGGTGACTGTACCGATGGTCTGACGCATGTCACGACGGCGCACGAAGCCAAGGGCCGGCCGGTAATTCTCGCCGACGCTGGTGTAGGAGAGTGATGCGCCATAGATGTCATTACGCAAACTCACCGATGCGCTTCCTGCCCAATCCTCGTTGTTCGGGTTTGCATCTGAGACGTTCGTGAACCACACGTCGGCACTGGAGGCCGAACCGAAGCGCTGCGCGATATCAAATCCCAGGGCGCGGTTCCATTCATCCCCCCGCTCGTAGCTCGTCACGATGACGCCAGCGGATCCGCGCCGTCCAAAGTTGGTCTGGACGCGGGCCACTGCGTTATTGGCCGAGCGCTTGCCGCCAATACGACCAAGCTTCTCACCGATGTTGCCTTCATCCGGACCGGTTTCAATGCCAATGAGGCCGACGTTCAGGCGCCCGATCTGTCCGGTAATGCGACCACCGGCCAGGATGGACTCGGTCAAGCCGATACGGCGGGAGAAGAAGGTTTGTGTGCGGCGGGAGTCCCCATGCTCGAAAATGCCTGAGCGTTCAAGGAAGAACTCCCTCTTCTCGGGGAAGAAAAGCGAAAAACGGGTTAGGTTGAGCTGCGCGTTGTCTGCTTCGACTTGCGCGAAATCCGTATTGACAGTGAAGTCCAGCGTCAGGTTGGATGTGATGCCGTACTTGACATCGAATCCGGCATCGAAGCTGCTGTCGTTTACTTTCGTATCTACTGTCAAATCCGGGCGCACTGTCTGCGCTCCGGTGATGATGTAGGGTTTGAATTCGATGTTCTTGCCCCGGCGGATATTCTTGATACCTGTCAGGCGTCCATAGCGGGATACCGTCTTCATATCGTCCGAGTAGCCGCTACCGTAGGAAAGCGGGACGAGGGGCCAGTTCTGGATTTCGTTCTTGCGGTTGACGGTGCGGCGCATGAACAGGCCGAAGGTCAGTTCATCACCTTCGGGGAAGCGAAGCTGGCGGAAGGGGATGCGCACCTCCATGGTCCAGCCTTTGTCTGTTATCTGCGTTTCGCTTTCGAACACGGCATCCCACGAGTACGAGTCGATGGTCATATGCTCATCGGCAATCAGGGCGTCGTCCTGCGTGCCTAGTGCGTTCATTTCGAACAGGAAGGCGTTGCGACCATCAAGGAACGTATCGATGCCGATATAGGCATGATCGTCCCGATCATTGCGGCCACCGCGTTCCATGTTCTTGGCGCGAATGAGGTGTGGCTCCTTGTCCGTGAAGTTGAAGGCGAAGTACAGGTTGTCGCGATCGTAGGCAACTTTGGCCCAACTGTACTCTGTGGGCTCGGCGCCCTCGTTGGGCCAGCGCTGGACGAAATCGTCCATGGGCTGGACCAGGTCCCAGATGGCATCATCGAGATGACCGTCAACGCGCGGGGCATCTTCTGTAAAGACGGCTTCAAAGGAAGGCGGCTCGGAGGTTTGTGACTGTGCCGATGCCGTATTCAGTAACAGGGTCAGCGCAATGAAGCTGAGGAGACGATGCATGGGGTTCTCGATGTGGTTCTGGGGTCTTGTGCAGACGCGGCAGGAAGATCCGGGATTCCCCTAAACTACGAAAGGCGCACAGTATGTCGGCACGTGGCGCCCAAGAGTGGGCTTCTTTATCGGGTACCGCGTGAAGGGGATGCGAAAACAGGAAAGTGGCTTGACCGATGCCCTGATTCTGTAGTAACATTGCCGTCCTGTGTTTGTGGCCTCAAGGTCGATGACCGTATGTGCGCCCAGGTGGCGGAATTGGTAGACGCGCTAGCTTCAGGAGCTAGTGTCAGCAATGGCGTGGAGGTTCGAGTCCTCTCCTGGGCACCAGCATGAAGGCTGGCTCTTCGGTTGAAGAGCCAGCCTTTTTCAGTATGGACGCTGCCTCAAGCGATCAGTTGTCGTTCGCGACCCGATCGTACCCGGTCAGTTCGACGTATCCGACGCCAGAGAGCGGGTCATCTCCTGATTGTCCAGAGATGTCCACCGCGCCTTCCCAGTAGCGCACCGAGACATTCAGCTCCTGGTTCGGCATGACGGCAGCGACGGTCAACGAGAGGTCTTCGCCAGGCAACGAAAGCTCCCACCGGACGGGGTACTCCGCACCACTCACATTGCTTGTCCATCGATCCAGGACGCGAAGCTCCACGTCATCCGGGGACAGGTGGCGTTTCGACCCATCGGCAGCCACCAATGACCCTCCGGTATACGGGCTGATGGTCCCGTCCTCGCGGCGCAACTGGTAGTACATGATTTCCCTTCCGTCATCGAGTTGGAGGGCGAACCAGTCCCAGCCGATTTCATCAGGTCCCAGTGCGGACGTACTCCACTCGTGGTCCTTCCAGCTCTGGCCGGTCACGTCGAAGGATCCATCGGGTACGGTAACCGTGCCCTCGGTCTCCAAACGGGTAAAGGAATAGTAGTAGCTGGCGTTGCCGGCTCCGGCGCCTTTCGGATCCCACCCTTTCTCGCCTTGAAGCACGATGGGCTTGATGGCGTTCAATGTCAGGTCGATGGCCACACCATTCTCCTCAGACTGAAGCCGCAATGGGAACAGCTCATCAGCCCGGGATGGATCTACGCTGGCCATGTCCCAGTCGTTCAGCCAGATCCGGAAAGGTGGGGATTCAGCACCTGCCAATCCCGCTGCACCCCTGCTGAAGCGCTCAAAGGCGTGGAATGTGCCCGTTGCGGGATCAGCCAGTGAAAAGTGACCCATGTACAATTGCCGCGTTGTCCAACCTTCTTCAACGGCATCGAGGGAGTCCGGGGGCGCCATGGCTGATCGGAAAAGGGTCAACTCGTACCCGAATCGACGTTCATCATCCGAAAACAGGTTGCCTGTGAAGTACCACCATTCGGTCTTGAAGTCCGGATGGGCGCCATAGTCCGAGGGAAAGTCAAAGGGGATGACCCCGTCCGCGCGGGCATAGCCGAGCGTGTCACCACCCATGGCTGCTGCCAACTCCAGGGGTTCGTCCACGGGCTCATTGACCGGGGCACGACTACATCCGGATAGCAGCAGCCCGGAAAGCAGCCCGGAAAGCAGCAATGCCGTCCCAGAGAGGACACAAGAGAAAAGAAAGGAGTGCTTCATTCTTCTCGGAGGGCTTCGCTGGCCTTGGTTCGGCTCATGGAGAGGGATGGGTACATGGCAGCGAGGGCCGCCGCTACAACAGCCAGCAGGATGGCTTGCAGCAGGATGACACCATCCACTTCGAATTGCAGGGTCCAGCCAAACGATCGCTGATTGATGACGTAGATCAGAAGCCAGGCCAGGACCAGGCCAAGCGGAACGGACAAAAGGCCTGCCAACAGGCCCATCGATGAGGTCTGCAGGGTGATCATTCGACCGACCTGTCCCGGCGTCATGCCGTTGGCCCGCAGCACAGCCAATTCCCGTGATCGCTCCAGCTGCAGGGCCATTAGTGCGGTCAACACGCCGACAAATGCGACCAGGATAGCCAAGAGCCGAAGTACGGTTGTTACAGTAAAGGTCTGGTCGAATACATCCAGCGAAGCCTGCCTCAAGTCCCTGTTCGAGCGGATGTTGAGGCTTTGCACGGAAGCCGTACCCTCGCGGAGATCCTGGATCAGGCCATCGAGGTCTTTCCCGTCGGTAGCATACACCGCCAGACCGGACACGCGCGGGTCGTCGAAATGGATGTCGTAGCGATCCCGCGTCATCTGGACCACGCCCAGATCGGAGGCATAGTCGTAGTAGATAGCTCCCACACGGAAAGCCACGGGTCCGTGCGATGTCATGATGCGCAGCGAGTCCCCGACGTTCGTGCCGTAGCGGAAGGCATAGGGCTCCGATACCATCACCACATCGCTCTCTTGCATGGCACGGCGGAAATCTCCGGTCATCGTAGCCTTGTATCGACCCGGTTCAAGCTCGCGCGGGCGCGGTTCGGTTACGATCAGGTCTGTTTCCTGGTTATCAATCAGTACCCGGGCCGTTCGCACGGAGTAGGCCGCTTCGACGTCCGGACGGGAGCGAATGAAGTGCTCGGCTTCGGCGGTGATGGTAGCATCGTTGCGACGGAAGACATCGCCTGGCGGAGAAATGTAGATGTCCGCCTCCAGGGCGTAGGTCAGCCAGGTGTTGACCGTGGTCCGGAACGAGTCCACCATCACGCCAACACCCGTCGTGGAAGCCACAGCAATGGTAAGGGCTGCAACGGCTACCGCCGACCTGCTCAACGACTGTTCAATACCCGAGGCGCCCATGCGCCCAATGATCCCGAATACCCGCCCAAGAACGGGACGAAGCGTGCGGGCGCCCAAGAGAACGATGGGCGGAATCCAGCAGGCAAAGGCCAGGATGATGGCCAGGATGCCGCCATAGCTCCATGCTATACTTTTTCCAGAGAGCCAGAGGATGCCCACGCCTGCCACTGCCAGAACAACACCCGAAACCACCAGACGCGGCAAGGCATGCAGGGTGCTGGTCTCTGTTGCGGAACGCTTCAGGACCATGCTGGGCGCCGTGCGGGTGGCCTCACGGGCCGGCGGGAGGGTAGAGAGGATGGTGCTTCCAATGCCGATGGCCAGCCCTTTGCCGATGGACCACGCTGAGACATCGAGGTCCCGGATACGCACCACGAAGTACAAATCGTTGATGGTCTGTGTAACGAGGCCGACCAATACATTCCCCAGTGCCAGGCCACCGACCACACCCAGAATGGATCCCGCTAGACCGACGAGCAGGGCTTCAGAGATGATCATCCAGTACATTTCCCGCCGCGTGACACCCACAGCCCGAAGCCGACCCAGGAGCGGGCGCCGCTGCACGACCGAAAACGTCATGGTATTGTAAATCAGGAACATCCCCACGACCAATGCCAGCAGGCTCATGGCTGTCAGGTTCAGCGAAAAGGCCTCGGTCATCTGCGCGAGCGTATCCGAGCGTCCGGCGGATTGCTCCAACGTCACATTGTCGGGCAACCCTCGCATGTGATTGGCGCGGAATGCGGCTTCCGTTCCTTCAGGCAGTATGAGATCCACGCGCGAAAGCTGTCCCTGCATCGTCAAGACCCGTTGCGCCGTGGCGATGTCCACGACGATCAGGTTTTCCAGCGAGGCGGCATCGAGGTCGGAGTCGACAGGAAGGAGGGCCTCCACCTCTAAATCAACGTGTTGTCCCTCGTGCCAAGCACTGAAACGACCCTCCTCAGGCAGGTTCAGACGCTCCGCCGTTGCGGCGGCCACCAGTACGCCGGGCGAGCGGCCCATAAAACGGCCCAGATCGATGCCGCCATCCGGGCCGCCGGTAAAGGAGCGGAAGGGATCTTCGGCTAAAGGGTCTACACCCAGGACCTGAACCACCGGTCCGTCCACTTCTCCAATACGCACGGAGCCTTCGATCACGGGAGCAGCATCACGGAATCCCTCATCCACCTTGATGATGCGGTACACGGAATCCGGAAGCGTTCCGCTGCTGGCCTCGAGCGAATGGGTAGCGCGCCCAGCTACCGTTTCCGTAGAGAGCGTGAAGGCCGTGCGGGCGCTCGTATTAGCCAGGTCGATGCCTACCACCACAGCAACGCCCAGCGCCACGCCCACGATGGACAGGGCCATGAGCAGCGGGTGACGACGCAGGTATCTACGGCTGCTTCTTCGAAGAAGCCGGCCGGGCCAAAGAGGAGCACGCGACGGATGATTCATGGTCTTCTTGGCCATCAGCCACTCAATGGGCGGATTCGGCTGGGGAAACTTCTCTGAGAACACCCTCCTGCAACTCGAACACCCGATCGGCCAGACCGATGATATCCCTGTCATGGGTGGCAATGAGCATGGTCCGCTCCTTGTCGTGGACGATGCGTTCAAGGATGTCCATGACCAGCCCGGCTGTTTTGAAATCAAGATTCCCGGTCGGCTCATCTGCCAGGATGAGCAGCGGGTCGTGGGCCAAGGCGCGTGCAATGGCAACCCGCTGCTGCTCGCCCCCGGAAAGCAGGTCCGGAAAGCTTCCAGCACGATCGGCCAGGCCGACTTCTTCAAGGACCGCCAGCGCTCTCTGACGCTGATCTTTATCCAGCTTGCCACCGAGTTCGAGGGGGAGCAGGATGTTCTCTTCCACCTTGAGGGTGGGAATCAGGTTGAAGGACTGGAAGATGATACCGATGGCATGCCGCCGGAACAGGGTGCGCTCGGTTTCGGACAGTTTTGTCAGCTCGGTGTCCCTGAAGCGGATGCTGCCGGTTGTTGGCGCATCCATTCCGCTGATCAGGTTCAGCAGGGTGCTTTTGCCTGAACCACTGCGCCCCAGGAGCACCACCAGTTCACCCTTCTTGATGTCGAACGAGAGACCCTGCAGCACGGCCCGGTCCAGGGACCCTTCCCGATAAGTCTTGACGAGATCCCGTACGCTCAAGATGGGCAAGGAGGGGAGATGGGACATGATGTATACCGGAGGACGCCCGACGTGAAAGGTGACGCGTTTGTGATGGGTTGGTCCGCTTTCTCGTTACGGCGTTCCTGTTGCGAAACCATGAATACGCTGCGTACGATTGTTAGAATCCTGGAAGCACCCATCGGGTATACCTCTGTAGCTTTGGGTATTGCGATTCATGTCTTCGATTCATTCGAGCAAAGAGATCAGGCCTAGTCATGGGGAAAATCCGATCATCAGCGACCTATCTGATTGAAGCAGGCTGGGAAGTGTGCAACAAGGTGGGCGGTATCTACACCGTGCTGCGTTCGAAAGCACCGGAAATGGTAGAGGAGTGGGGAGACCAATACTGCCTCCTTGGACCGTTGAATGGGGCGCAAGCAGCCATAGAATTCGAAGATGAGGTTCTCGGAGATGCCGTTGATGCGGCTGCAGAGGCCATGCGGAGTGAAGGCTATGGCGTCCGGGTAGGTCGTTGGCAGGTATCCGGTCGACCACGAGCGGTCTTGCTTGATTTGGAACCGTTACGTAAAGACGCCGAGGCCCAGGCGGTACGGGTCGAAACGCTGCTCGGTATCCAGATCCCACGGGAAGACGAGTTGGTGATGGATGTGGTCGCGCTTTCTGTCGGGATTGAAAAATGGTTGACCCATCTGGGCGTTGAGCAAGGACCGTCGAACGTGCTAACCCATTTTCATGAGTGGATGGCTGCAGTCGCCTTGCCCCTCATGAAAGCCGCTGGATGGAAAGGGAAGACGGTCTTTACCACTCATGCCACCTTGATTGGGCGTTACCTGGCCATGAACCATGACCGGTTCTACAGCCGCCTTCCCGAGTTTGACGCCGAAGCTGCAGCCCATG
Source organism: Rhodothermales bacterium (assembly GCA_017859335.1). Lineage (GTDB taxonomy): Bacteria > Bacteroidota > Rhodothermia > Rhodothermales > UBA10348 > JAAZVD01. The sequence goes on from JAFMNH010000042.1 coordinate 17,838, forward strand.
AATACGGTATAGCAGCGCAGCATGGACTGGAAAAGGCTGCAGCCCTGGGTTCAGATGTCTTCACGACAGTATCCAGCCTGACGGGTCAGGAGTGCATCCACCTGTTGGGGCGCCGTCCGGACGTGCTCTTGCCAAATGGTCTGAACACCAAACGCTTCCAGGCACTGCATTATCTGCAGCAGCGCCATGCGGAAAACCGTTCCAAGCTCCATGATTTTACGATGGGGTACTTCTTTCCCTCGTACAGTTTTGACCTCGAGCAGACCCTGTATTTTTTCACTTCGGGTCGCTTTGAGTTCAAGAACAAGGGGATGGACATGACCCTCGAGGCGCTTTCACGGCTGAATACACTACTCGTGTCCTCAAAGTCCACCAAGACGGTCATCTTCCTTCTCATCACTAAAAAGCCTACCCACAGCATTGCGGTGCATTCCCTGGAGTATGCGAACATGTTCAGGGAATTCAAGGTCATTGCGCGCAGTGTGACGGATGAGGTCCGCAAGCACCTGGCTGAAAAGCTGGCCACCGGTGGTCCGCTGGATCTCAATGACATGGTCTCCGACTACTGGCGATTGCGCATCCGTCGCGCCCAGCAGGCGTGGAACCGGAATTGGCTCCCGCCCATCGTTACCCACGATGTGGTCGATGACGCATCAGACGAAGTATTGAACAAGCTGCGTGAGTTGAAGATGTTCAACAACGCGCACGACAAGGTCAAAATTGTCTATCACCCCGACTTCGTGAACTCAACCAGTCCACTCTTCGGAATGGAGTACGAGGAGTTGATCCGCGGATGTCACCTGGGCGTGTTTCCCTCGTCCTACGAGCCTTGGGGATACACACCGCTCGAAACCCTTGCGCTCGGCATTCCAGCCATCAGCTCCGATCTGGCCGGTTTTGGTGCGTATGCTGCAGAATATCGCCGATTACATCAGCGGGCCGGATTGTATGTGGTGGATCGAAAAGGCAAGCCCCGGGAAGAATCCGTAGCGCAATTGGCCGACATGATGTTCAAGTTCTGCCAACAAAGCCAGCGCCAGCGCATTGCGCAGCGAAACCGGGCGGAGAACTTCGCCCAACATTTCGATTGGGGGCAGTTGATTCATCACTATCACGATGCACACCAAATGGCAATGTGGGGCCCGGAAGAGGCATAGCGCTCACTTTCGGACAAATCCGTCAACAACGGTTTGGTCGTACCTCTCCAGCGTCCGGGCATGCCACGCATCGTTGATGAGCCAAATGGGTGCCGGATGGGTAGACTCCCACGCTTCCAATGCCTGGCGTAGCGAAGCTACCTTGTCCGGGTGCAACGCGCTCAGGTCGTTGGACTCCGAGACGTCCTCGTGCAGATTGAATAACCAGTGTTCGCCATCTGGCGTTCGGACCAGTTTCCAGTCCCCGGCACGCACGGCCGCTCCCCACTGCATCTTCCAGAACAAGGTGTCGTGTGGTGCACCGTCCGTGTGACCCATCATGTGGGGCATCAGATCTACACCATCAAGTGATCGGTCCCCGGGTAGTGTCAGTCCAGCCGCGGACAGGAAGGTCGGTAGGACATCTAACGTTATGACGGGATCGTCGATAACGCTTCCTGGGGGGATATGTCCAGGCCACGACATGAGGAAGGGCACACGATTACCCCCTTCCAGGGCGGTTCCTTTAGCGCCGCGAAGCGGCGCGTTCAACGAGCCATTGAAAGGCATGGCACCGCCATTATCGTTGGCAAAGAATATCAGCGTGTTCTCTCTCAGGCCTCGTGCCTCCAACGCCTCCACTATACGACCAACGTTGTCATCCAGTGACCGCATCATGGCGCTGTAGCGCGCTCTGACCCCGGTTTCAAACCGCAGCAGTTCTTCAGGGAGCAGGTCCTCCCGGGCATGCATGGGCGTGTGGGGGGTAGTGAAGGAGACAAAAAGGAAGAAGGGCTCTTCGCTGTATTTGTCTATGAACGCAACGGCACGATCCCCGAATTCATCTGTCAGATATCCGACAGAGTCGGGGTGCACGGGGTCCATTCCGTTTTCGATGGTCCCATTGCTCCCGGCGTAATAGGGACCACTGCCTTTGCGCATGCCAAAGAACTCGTCGAAACCGCGCTTCGTCGGATGGAAGCGGTCCTCGAGCCCGAGGTGCCATTTTCCGATCAGGCCTGTAGCATAACCGCCATCGGACAACCAATCGGCAATGGTTCGCTCTGAAAGTGGCAAACCGCGAAGGGAGTCCGGCACGGCGGGATCAGGAACGCCAGGCAGATTGAGCTCATGCCCGAAGCGCTGCTGGTAGCGCCCTGTCAGCATCCCTGCCCGGGAGGGGGAGCATACGGATGCCGTCACGTACCCGTTGGTAAAGCGGGCGCCACTCTCCGCCAGGCGATCCAGGTGCGGTGTACGGATAAGCTGGCTCCCCTGGAATCCAAAGTCTGCGTAGCCCGCGTCGTCAGAAAACAGGATGATGAAGTTGGGTTGACGCTGCTGATCGTCACACCCTGCGAATACGGCAAGAATCAGAGGAAGACTCAGCAGGAGGAAGCGCTTGGGGAGGAACATGTCGGTTCAGTCGGGTTCGAACGGGCACGACCGAGTGTCGAAATCACTTTCGAATATCGGTTTTCAGTTGACGAAAGGTATCGATTCCATTCAAACATCACCCTGGTTGAAGTTCATGCGCACAGTACTCGCCCTTCTCGTGAGCACCCTGCTCTCCATCGCTCCCACTGTTGCACAGGATGTCCAGTTCGCCCAGCACGTTGATGTATCTGGTGATGGATGGGTCTACTACAACCTTTCCGAGAACCGGGTCGTCTCAGAGCAGGAAGCCAGTTTTGGGGCATGGGATGTGTCGTTCAAGGGAACGGCCGTCACATTCAATGGACCCTCCCAATTGCTGGATGTCACGTTTGATGCGGTCGATGCCGCCCCGGAAGAAGGATATACTGAAGGTGAGGATGGCACGTCCGAGCTACCCACGGATGCGGAGACCCGTTGGTTCAATTATGACTTCACAAATCATACCATCTCTGCCAAGCCCAATCGTACAGCTGTCTTCCAAATGCGCGATGGGCGATGGGCGAAGCTGAATATCACTGACTATTACAAGGTGGTCTTTGGCGCAGACCCCATTCCCCGCATGCTGTCTTTCCGTTGGGTCATTGGCCCGAGTCAAAGCCGACGCTTCGAAGAGTAATGAGCACTCCCGGCCGCCCCTGAAGTCTACCGGTCCATCATCATCCGGATTTCGGAGTCATCCCCGTTCAGCTCCCAGTTGATCAGGGAGACGGGAATGACACCGGCGCCGTTCAGGTCATCCATGAACTGATAGAGGGTATAGTCATCTGGCCGTTGGCGTGCGTACTCGGCCAGCAGTTTCTCGATTTCAAGCTTTCCGATAACGTAGCTCTCTCCATAG
>JAFMNH010000043.1:0-4114 GCA_017859335.1 Rhodothermales bacterium
ATGCCTTTACGTCGCGCCTCGGTTGCAATGATGTCCCCGGTCAATCCGGCTGGCCCCTGCACCGCGTTGCCAATGACCAGAACCGATCCCCGTGGTGCCCGATGCAGGGCAAGCAGGATGGACACCAGATCGTTATTGGCCTCGACCGTACAGGCCGGACCAGCAATCCGATAGCCATCGGCCAAGGGGCGGATCAGATGACCGGCAACCCCGACGGGTACGCCACATCGACAGGCCGAATCAGCCACCAGAGGTGTACTCAGGGCCGAGTGGAAGGCAACACGAAAAGCATCCATGCGCGGTAGCGACAGGTGGATCAGAGATCCAGTTCCCGCTTCTTGAGGATGAAAAGTCCCTCACGCCGGGAGTTGACAAGGATATTACCCGATTCGAAGTACGGGTAGCTGCTCCAGGTGCCATCAAAACCGGCTACGTTCAGGTTGTTGGGCGTCGTATCGAAATACCCTATTTCAACCGGGTTGGCCCGATCCCGAATGTCAATGATGCGCAGACCGCTCGCGTTGTTGGTCTGATACATGTAGTCGCCCTTGACATAGAGGTTGTGATCGGTCGAGTTGGAGTCTCCGAAGTATTCAGCAATCATTTCAGGCTCGTCCAGATCCGTCAGATCCCAGATCATGGTCCGGGTTGCTGCCGCCATTCCATTGAGCTCATCCGCCTCATCATTCTGGTAGAAGAATCGCTGATCGTCGGTGAACCATCCCTGGTGGACGTAGGCCGAGTTCGGATAGGTACCCTGGCTGATGGCGATGGGGTTGTTCTTGTCGGTTACATCGGCAATCGAAATGGCGGTACCGTTGGAGCCGACACAGATCTCCTTGCCGCGATGCTCGGCGTCCGGACCCTCGTAGGTCACGCACTGGGCATCGTGCGTGGCGCCCGAGCCGTTGTTGCCTGTTTTCGGGTCATTGAAGCATCCGACAAATTGGGGATTCTTGGGCTCGTTGATGTCGATCATGTGCAGTGCGCCGCCGCACGTCTCGCCACCGCTGCTGTTGCCCACCGCGTAGGCATAGCCGGATGCCTCGTTGATGACAATGTTGTGCGAGGAAGCAATGCCGGTGTAATGGACATCCGGCTCATACGTCTGGAACGTACCGGGCCAGTCCCTCAGACGCCGCAGGTCAAAGATCTGCATGCCGTGCTGACCGGCACCATCGGCCACTACGAAGGCATGGTCCTTGAAGACCTTCATATCCCGCCAGGTGGAACCAGGCGATCCTTCCGTACGAGGTAGTTCACCCAATACCACAGGATTGGTGGCATCGGAGACGTCCACGAAGACCATGGCCTCCATGTGACCAATCAATCCATACTCCTTCCCCGTCTCGGAATCCGTCCATCCCCACACATCATTGAGACGCACGCCCCGGTTCATGCGCAGGTCCTTGAGCGAAATGAACGATACCATGTCAACGTTCTGGCAGGCAAATTCGTCTGCTTCGCCCTCGCTGCACTCGATCGGATTGTCCGTCACACTGGGCAGATCGGCCACGGGACGGTTGTAGGCTGCAATCTTGACCCACGCACCCTCTTGCCACTCGAAGACAGCGGCAGATCCGAGGCCATAGTCATTACCGGGCATTCCGATGGCTGCTGCCTCGGCGCCGACAGCCACGGCACTACCGAAACCGGACCGTCCCACCCCCTGATCATTCGCAATCTCGCCGAGCTGCTTGAAGGTGGAGGCGTCGAAGCGATAAATCATCCCCGCAGCATCGGCTGCAAGCGGCGCGGCAATCCACACTTCGCTTTCGGACGCGGCCATGGATGCACCGAAAAAGGCGCGACTGCCCTCGGAAGGACTGGCAAGCATCTGCTGCATGTGCCATCCCTCATCATCCTGGTGGTAGATATATACGCTGCCCATACCACGCTCAGCGCGCGGATTTGCCGCAAGCACATGCTGACCCGAAACGAGCAGGGAGGTACCCAAACGAGCGTCCTGCTGAGCTTCGTCCGCGGTAATGGCACCCGAAGCGGACAGGTTCGAGAGGTCGAAGAAGTCAATGCGCCCACCGTTGTCATCCGCACCGGGGGCTCCGACAGCCAGCATGCCGTTTGTGGCGGCCAGTGCCGAACCGAATCGGATGCCCTCGGCATCGGCTGGGGACTGCAGCGTCGCAGATTCGGTCCACTGTCCATCGGCCGAGAACACATGTACCCGACCAGCACCGTCGTGGCTTCCCGGGGCGGCTGCGAAAACATGTCCGTCTGCCACCGTGATAGCACTGCCAAATCCATCACTCTGGACAGCGTCCGCTGTCAGGCGGGTTTCGTAGCTCCAGCTTCCATCCGTTTCCTGTCGATAGACGTACACCGCGCCACGACCGTCGAGTGCACCGGGGCTGGCAACAGCCAGGATCCCACCTTCGTGCGCTGTTGCCATGCCGAATCGATCCGAAATGGCTGCATCGGGTGATGTGAGTGTTTGCACCACATCCCAAGAACCCCGGTCATTGCGACGCAGGACGTGCACCATGCCTGTTGTCGAAAATCCGGACGTTTCGCCTACCAGGAGGGCATCACCCACCATCAACAGGGAGCTACCGTACGCATCGCGCACCCCAGCGGGCTCGAGCGTAGCGGACGATCCGGCCAAGCCCGGCAGAGCGGTAAGGACAAGGAGGGACAGGAAAGCGGTGAATCGAGCCATGACGTTCGAAGGGAGTGGTTCCAGATACGAAAACCGTGTATCCCTCCTTCACCGCGTTTGTTTCAAGGGCGGCGAGGAGACGTCACGGCGCAGCGGCCAGCTGCAGGGCACTCCACCGCACGGGCCGGGAGGACGCCCGATGAAAACCGATAGGCGAGATGTCGATCGCGGGCAGCACCGAGGCTGGTCCTGTTGCTGTCCAGTGCGATGCAGCCACCCTCGGATCGGCGGGCGTCAGAGTCCCGACTGCCATGTGGGGAGCATCGGACGGTAGCACGGCTTTTTCCCGCTCCAAGGAGAGCCCACCGGCCCAAGCAGCCTGTCGCTGCTGGGAATCGATCAGGGCGAAGGGGACAAGCATTCCCAGAATGAACACGAGACTCGTAATGGACGTTGCCATGGCAATCTTTCCGAGCCGGGAAATCAAGAGGTCTTCCCGCCGGGAGACATGGTCGAGGTCCGCCTTGGCCTGCTTCCGGATTCGGGACTCGAGCGACGGACGCTGGTGACGACCGCCGTAAGAGCAGAGCATGCTGCGCGTGCGACACAGGCACCGAGCGTGCGCGGCTAGCGTCGGGTTGGCCTCGAGGAACTCCTCAAACGCAGCCTTTACAGCGGGATCCATGGTGCCGTCGACGTATTCGCACAGGAATTCATCGAGTTGGTCATCCGGCTGTTCGTAGGAATCGGGGTAGTATCCTTCGTGCATACGCACCGCGGCGGTGGGGTGGTCATTCACTTTTCCGTACACGCGGAAAAGCCTCAGGTTCTCGCGGTCACCATTTTTTTTGGAAGCCCTTCTCAGACTATCAACGCGTCGGGGAAAGAAAAAAAGGGCGGCTGCGCATGCGCGCAGCCGCCCTTGTCCATGGCATGGGACCTGTCGTGGGATCAGTCCATTTTCGGCAGGTATACTTCTTTGAGCAATGCCTGCAATTTCGTCCGTCCCCGGTTGATGCGGCTTTTGACCGTACCCATCGGAAGACCCGTGATCTCGGCTATCTCCTCATAGGCCAGTTGCTGCACGTCTCGCAGGACCACCACCTCCCGGAATTCTTCCGGAATCTGTCTCAGCGCCTCCTGGATGAAGAAATCCTGGATCGTGGACTCGGTGTGTTTGTCCGGGCTGAACGTCTCATCGGGGATCTCTACTTCGTACTCTTCATCATCCCGGTTAACGGACTGCAGCGAATAGAGACGACGGCGTTTGCGCTTGCGGTACTCCGATCGGGCCAGGTTGCCCGCAATCGTGTACAGCCACGTAGAAAACTTGGCAATCCGGCGATAGGAATGCCGGTTGCGGTAAACGCGCAGGAACGTTTCCTGAAGGAGGTCTTCGCACTCCTTCATGTCTCCCAGGAAACGGTAGATATAGTTGGTCAGCGGATCCTTGTAGCGGCTGACCAGGATATCGAACGCCTCGACGGTTCCCATCTG
>JAFMNH010000043.1:4124-20850 GCA_017859335.1 Rhodothermales bacterium
TGGAACTGCGACATGAGGTCTTCGTCGCTCATCTGACTGAGGGCATCAAAGTGCCTGTTGTTCGGGTTCAGGTTTCCCATCACGCCGAACTCAGACGCTTTTACCGTAAGCGTCCTCTTCTTGAGCTTTCCTGCGTTTTCTGTTTCTGTCATGGCTTCAGGTAATCAACGGACCTAAGCCCGCATATCGTATGTAGCACTGACAATTTGTCTGTTACAGGGTCCCTACGCGTACCACCCGCCGCATGCCGCGCGCTTGGATGGTCCCGTGCAAGGCGGAACAACGCCATCCCGTGATGGTGCTACAGCGGATGTCCTGCTTCAGGCTGCCAGTATGTTCCTGAACAAGAGATTCAGGATCAGCCGATCGCTGCGAAAGCTTCCACCTTTCAGCTCGAAGTCCGCCGATCGAAGCGCAAAAAGTGCCCTATCAATCGCTGGAACGTCGAATCGACGTAGGCAAGAAAGATAGTCCCTGAGAAAATGGGGCGAAACCCCGATGGCCTTGGCCATCTCTTTTTCAGGAATTCTTCCCGCCTGCAGCGCTGTCAGTTGCCACAGTTTTATAAAGAACGCCGTCAGGATCGACACGATCATGTGACTCTCCCCGGTCGGGTTCGATGATTGCTGCAACAACCGTTCCGTAATGTGCAGGGCCCTGTCAATCTGTCGCTGACCGATGGCCCGCTGCAATTCGAATACATTGTAGTCCCGGGTCTGACCACTGGCCTGGACAACGTCCTCTGCCGTAATCACCTCCCGGTCGCCCACATACGTTGCCAACTTGTCCAACTCGGCACCGACGGAAGCCAGCGAGGACCCGACGTACTCGGCCAGCATCTGTATGGCTCGTGCTTCCAGGGCGAATCCCCGTTCCTTCGCAAGCGTCTCGATCCATCGTGGTACTTGACTCGGGAAGAGCGCCTTGAATTCAACAGCCTGTCCACCAGACTTGATGGCCCGGTAGGGATGTCGGGACATGTTGGGCTTGCCGGCACACACCAGGAAGACCACACAGGCAGGATTGGGCTTTTCGGCGAGCCCCTTGAACAGACTATTGTCCTTCATCCGATCAAAATCCCGAATGATGACAACACGGCGCTCCGCCATCATCGGATACGCTTGGCACGCAGTGAGGGCTGAACGCACATCTGTTTCGTTTCCGTAGAGGATGTCCAGGTTGAAATCCTTTTCGTGGGGCTCAAGTGCCGTTTCAAGAAGGATTTCCTGTAACCGATCAATGAACCAGCGCTCCTCACCATGCAGAAGATAGAGAGGGGCGAAATTGCGACTCCGGAAGGCCGTCTTCAGCTCGATATACGGATTTTCAGAGGCCATCAGACTGCTGACCCCTCATACTCAACTGGCTCTCATGCAAGCGCTCGGCAATGGCACGAAGGGTCTCGCCATCGTCCAGGGTAATCGCATAGGCCCACTCCAGGAGCGTACCCTCGGTCTGCCCTGGGGCCTCTTGAGCCCATGATGCTTCCGGTTGAGCGCGAAGATGGGCAAGCAACGTGTGACGCAGGGAGATGATGGCGACCAGCAAGGCGTCCATCGATGCCGGTGGACGAATGTTCTCCGCAGGGCGCCCCACCTGCTCCACATGCGCTTGCTCCCGTTCAAGCATGGCCTGGTACAACCCGAACAGACTCGGCTGGTCGGTCATCGGCTGAGCCATCAGCTGCACATCCGGAATGCGCGAAAGGAATGGCTTTTGGGCCTCAAGTTCAGCCGTCAGCCAATCCAGCTGGCCGAGCACATCCTCAACGGGCGATATGGCAGCATCGCTGCCGCCCACCTACGCTTCAGCCGATGCGTCCTTCATGTCATCCGCCAGGGAAGAAAGGAAGGAACTGTTGCGGAGGGAGTGACGGTTGTTGCTCTCCTTGTACTGCCAAGCTTCGTCCGCCGTATTCGGATTGCGGCGTGAATGCAGGAAGTCCAGGCGATCGGCCAGCCGCTCTTTAGGAACGAGCAAACGGTCCATGCCGAAAATGGCCTCTTCCCGATCCTGGAAGGTCATATCGTATTCCTTCGACATGACGATGGCTTCCTCGGGGCATACTTCCTCGCAAAAACCGCAATAGATGCAGCGCAGCATGTTGATTTCAAACCACTCCGGCTCGCGCTCCTTCGGTCCCTCGATTTCGTGCGACTGCATCGAGATGGCCAGCGGGGGACATGCCCGGGCGCAGAGGTTGCATGACACACACCGGGGCTTGCCCTGCTCCTCTACCAACACGGGACGTCCACGATAGCTGTCCGGTGGATACCACTGCTCTTCCGGATACTGGAAGGTGTACATGGGCTCCTTGACCATCTTGCGGAAGGACCAGCCCAGGCCCTTGAACACTTCAGGCAGATAGAGCCGCTCCCAGAAATTGAGTGTGCGCTCGTTCTTTTTTGCAGTATTGACTGGTGTGCCGGCCATACGTCGTGCGTGGTTTGGTGAGGCTCGGAATATAGTGCCCCATTGCGATCCGCACACAGATTGCAGCGCATTTCAAGGGAAGTTGATTCCCGCACTCATTGGGCCTCAAAAGGGGGTCTACTTCTGCTTGAATACCAGCTTGACGGGCACCCCCTCAAAACCGAAAGACTCACGGAGACGATTCTCCAGATAGCGCCGGTAGCCTTCGCGAACGCCCTTGGGCTGATTGGTGAAGAACTGGAAGACAGGCGGTGCCGAGCGTACCTGCGTCACATAATTGATCTTGATCCGCTGGTTGCGGTACATCGGCGGATGATGACGGGCAAGAACGCCCTTGAGCCATTCATTCAGCTTTGCCGTGGGGATGCGCTTGTGGCGTTCTGCATCGACCTCGAGCACCTTCTCAAGCAGCTTCCGGACGCGCTGCTTGGTCAGGGCAGAGATAGTTACGATGGGAATGAAGTCCAGCGTCTGCAGACGCTCCTTGATGGATGCCATGTAGTCGCGGGCCGTGTTGGTTTCCTTCTCCACCAGATCCCACTTGTTGATACCCAGCACCAAGCCCTTTTTCATGATCTCTGCCCGCTTGAGCACCTTGATATCCTGCGACTCCAACCCCTCGACCGCATCGATCAGGAGAATGGCTGTTGTACAGGACTCAATGGCGCGTTCCGTTCTGAGCGCCGAGTAGAACTCCACATTCTCCCGCACCTTGGCCCGCTTGCGCAGACCGGCTGTATCGACCAACACGATCTCCCTTCCGTCCACTTTCATGACGGCATCGACCGAATCGCGCGTTGTGCCTGAGATCTCGGTCACAATGGAGCGTTCCTCCCCCAGGAGCACGTTGGTCAATGAGGATTTTCCCACGTTGGGGCGCCCGATGATGGCGAACCGCGGCCGGCTGTCTTCCTCTTCTACCTTCCCCTCGGGCAGACGCGTGATGATTTCATCGAGCAAATCGCCGGTACCCATGCCATTGATGGCACTGATGGGGAAAATGTCATCAAAACCAAGCTGATACAAATCGTTGGCAGCCCAGCGCCGCTCTTCATTGTCCGCCTTGTTGGCCACGACCAGGACGGGTCGATCGCTTCGGCGCAGCAGATTGGCCATCTCCAGATCCAGATCCGTCACGCCGACGGTTACATCGTTGACTAAAAGGATCAGATCGGCCTCGTCGATGGCCAGGTGGACCTGCTCGCGGATGGCTGTTTCAAAGCGATCCTCTGAGCCGGTTACGAACCCTCCTGTATCCACGATCGAGAATGCGCGACCACCCCACATGACCTCGCCATACACCCGGTCCCTGGTCACGCCGGGCTCATCGTGCACGATGGAACGGCGTTCCTCCGTCAGGCGGTTGAAAATAGTGGACTTACCCACATTGGGGCGTCCCACGATGGCGACAAGGGGCATGTCAGGAAAACCGGCGGCAAGGCTGGCTGAAAGGGAGGGGCGTCAGGATCGTTCCTTGCGCTCAATATACAGCGCCCGGAAGAGCATGAACGCTGACTCGGCCGTCTCGGTTGTGAACCAATAATTGATTCCGGCCCCAATGGCTGCACCCGCAATGGGAATGGCCTGCGCTATCTTTCGACCGGCAATATTCTTGGCGATCTCGCGGGGAAGGTGCCGATTCTGCTCCCGGAACGTACCCGAAACCCGCCCCCGGTAGTCTGAGAACTGAGCCAAGGCAGCGGCGGCTACCGTGACTTCCCGAAGGGCCTGATTCTTCGATTGACGAGACCCGCTGGCGGCCACATTGAAAATGGAGAGTACAAGCGGGGCGTAGGCGGGCGTACTGACATCAAAGCCATAGGAAGCCCCGATCTGTTGAATCAGGCGAAGGTTGATACCGAAAAGCAGGGGAATGTCCGCGGCAATGAGAACAGCTCCACCAAGTCCCATTCCACCCCCTTCGACGGCAGCCAGAACGGCATTTTCGGATGCGTACCCCTTTGCGATAGCGTCCAGGAGTGACAGATCCCGGTCCCGAAGATCCGCAATGTCATCGGCTTGAACGCCCTTGCTGCGTGCCACACGAAGCACTTCCTTGGGTTCGTGGGTCCAGGAAGAGGCATCGTTCAAAAGGGACAGGAACTGGGAAATGGCCGTGTCGACGCCATCGACGAGTTCCTCCGGTACTACCCGCTCAACCACCCAATCCATGGGTGCCATGGCCCAATTCAGTACTTGGGCAATGAGGGAGACATCCCCGCTTTGCCAGGTCTCGATTTGCTTCTGTACGGTTCGTTCGTAGTCAGTCAGTCGCATAGCCACCCTGTGATGAGGGGATGAACAGGGTTGAGGGGCACAACGGGAATAGACCCTACGCCCCGCCTGTCAGATGAGAAGCAATCCCAGACCGCCCACTATGAAGCAATAGGCAGCGAAAAAGTGAAATCGGCCCCGTTTGACGAAGATCAGCACCAACCGGATTGCCGCGATGCCCGAGAGAAAGGCCGCCAGAACTCCCGGCAGCATGACCCCCCAGGCTGCGCCATCCAGCGCACTGGCTGCTTCCCCCAGTTTCAGGAGTGTGGCACCCAAGACGACAGGCAGCAACATCAGAAAGGAGAAATCAGCGGCCTCCTCGGGATCGATCTGCTGATACATGGCCGTGCAGATTGTGGCACCGGAGCGGGAGATACCGGGAATCATGGCGGCCGCCTGTGCCAGACCGATCAAGAGACTGTTCAGCGGACCTACCTGCCGGGTTCCCTTGTTGCTCCACATGGTAAGCAGTAACAGCGTTCCGGTAACCAGCAGCATGCCGGCCGCGAATTGTGGTGCCGCGAAGGCCGCTTCGATGCGATCTCCGAGCAGGACATAGATCAATCCAGTCGGGATCATGGTCAGCAGGATGTGGACACTCATACGGAAGTTGGGCTGGTCAGCATAGCTGGCAGCCCATGCTGCGGGCTGCACGGCATGCACAACAGCATCCCGTACCAACACACCCAGTCTGTGCCGATAGACCCAGACGATACTCATCACGGTCCCGAAGTGTACCAGTACTTCGAAGAGAACGCCATTACCTCCCGCTTCCAGGCCGAGCATGTACTGCCCGAGTACGAGATGACCGGAAGAGGATACCGGAATGAATTCAGTCAGGCCTTGAACAAGACCCAAAAGGATGGATTCCCACCAATCCATGGCTTCGCTCGTGGATGATGAAGAGGATGAGGTCCCAAGGTACGACGTGCATCGTCAGGGTTCATTGGCCTGGCAGGCCAGGCTCCACAAGGAGTACCTTTTCGCGCTCGACGTGCACCGTGCCGGCAGGGGCTTTGCGAGGTTTACGCACATACTTGCGCTCGGTAACGATAACGGGCGCCAAGGACGATGTCCTGGCCTTTGAAAACCAGGCAGCAATCGAGGCTGCACGCTCTACAACGAACGTCGGGGGCACATCCTTTCGACCCTTTACCCGCAACACCGTGTGGGATCCTGGTACACCACGCGCATGCATCCACAGGTCGAAGGGGCGTGCATCCCGAAGGGTCAACTCATCGTTCTGCTTGGCACTGCGCCCCACCCAGACCTCGTATCCTTCAGGCAGCTCGAATCGCCGGTAAGGAATGCTATCCTGTTCAGAGGTGCCGCGCTGCAAGGTGGAAAGCAGATCGGAATGCTGTTTTTGGAAGGCGACAACCTCGGAGACATCTGACAGACTCTTTGCCTCTGCAAGGAGTGCATCCAGGCTCTGCATCTGAGCGCGCAGCCCTGCCACCCGGTCCTCGGCCGCCTCCCGGGAAGCGCGCGTGGCCTTTGCCTTTTCGTAGAAGCGCTGCGCGTTCTCCACCGCCGTCAGTGTAGGGTCCAAGGAAATCCTGACCGTGGGTCCGTCTCCGAGAAGATCTGGAAGGAGGACGGCCTCGGCACCGGCTTCCACCAGATGAAGCTGAGCCATCAGCAGGTGACCTTGGTGCTCGTACTGATCAGCGCGCGAGGGCCGGGAGAGCTCTTGCTCCACACGCTCGAGGGATCTCTCTGCTTGGGCATGCCGTGCTCGAATGGCCTGCAGCAGTGGCTTGAACGATCCTTCGAAACGATTCCGGGCCAGACGACGGCGAGCACACACCCGTACAGCCTCATCCACCGAGTCGAAAACGATCGCGTGCACGCCTTCTTTCTTCTCGAGGTGATGGAGCTGAGTCAGGGCCAGCGTTGGCCACCCGTCCTCGTCCTCATACAACCGCGGAGCCGGCGTTTCCAACGCATCCAGCAACCGGCTGGCCGTCTCGAAAAGGTGGGTGGGGTCCTCTGTGCCACCCATGCGAAAGAGCAACTCGTCCCGTAATGGCCCGGAAAGGACGGGCCAGAGCCTGCCGGCAGGAGTGCCTGCCTGCAGCAGCTGACTCACTTGGGCCGCTGTGGCTGGCATCCGGGCCGGCGATGGCTCGGGGACAATCTCAGGCGCGCCAGCCCTGAAGGCATCCAGAACGCGTTCGTCAGGACCAACCAGCAGCGCATTGGCGCGAGCACCAAACGGTATCATCACAAGATCCAGCCCATCCTCAAAATGCCACGTCACAAACCGATCTGCTGACGCAATGGACAGGTGGCCGAGTCGGCGCCTGCGAAGTCTGGGGAACTGATCGACCACATTCCGACGGGACCGGTTGGATCCGTCATAGCGGAACACGTGACGCAGTGGTGAGCGAAGCGACAGATTGACCGAGTGCAACTGGCCCTTCACATCTTCCAGTACGAGGATGAGACTACCCTTGTGCTGGGAGTAGGCATCGAGCAGAAGGGCTCCTTCGAAGATCGGGTTCCACTCCCTGACCAGGGCGCGGAGGGTGAAATAATTGGTCAGCACATCATCACGGCCTCACGCAGCATCCAGGATTCACGCCTTGCGTCCTCGACGGGGGCGCGTCCGGGAATCAGCAACAACGGACAGGACCCAAATCACCGCCCAACCTGCAGCGGCCCAGTAAAACGAGCCCATGAGGAGCAGGCCGAGGTTGGCTCCATAGAGCCCATGGTAGAACCAGATGGGCACCTCGTCTGCCTTCTGCTGCACGATGGCTGCTGCACCCGAGAGGGCGAATACCTTGAGCAGCACCATCAATGGCGTGTAGATGGCGATGATCCACCAGGCCCAGGAGGCGCCCGTGAAGGCAAATACGCCGATCACGACGGTGACGGCCACATCAATAACAGAATTCTTGATCCAGGACATACAGCTGCGGGGGTAAGGGGAGGCGCTTGCCAAGAAGACGGCCTACACCTAGCCGATATGCATCTGCAGCTCTTCCCGGCGATGTTTCTGGCGCAATTTCCGGAGAGCCTTTTCCTTGATCTGCCGTACCCGCTCGCGGGTCAGGCCGAAACGCTGTCCGATCTCCTCGAGCGTGAGCGGATGCTCACGACCGATGCCGAAGTAGAGCCGCGTGATTTCAGCTTCGCGGGGGTGCAACAGACTCAGGGCGCGCTCAATATCAATCTTGAGCGACTCGTCCATAAGCGTGTCATCCGGCTTGATGTCTTCGTCATCCGGAAGCACGTCGAGCAAGCTGTTGTCATCATCCTCATTGAATGGAGCGTCCATCGAGAGGTGACGTCCCGTGTGCTGGAGGGCTTCGCGAATCTTGTTGACATCGACTTCGAGCTCGGTGGCCAGCTCTTCGATGTTGGGCTGCCGCTCGTGGATCTGCGCCAGTTTGGCACTGGTCTTGCGGATCTTGGAGATCGTACCAATCCGGTTGAGCGGAAGGCGCACCACGCGGCTCTGCTCGGCGAGTGCCTGCAGGATGGCCTGGCGAATCCACCACACAGCGTACGAGATGAACTTGAATCCGCGGGTTTCATCAAAGCGCTGCGCTGCCTTGATGAGGCCGTAATTACCTTCGTTGATCAGGTCGGCAAGGGTCAGGCCCTGGCCCTGGTACTTCTTGGCTACCGATACGACAAATCGCAGGTTGGCCCGCGTCAGGCGATGCAGGGCATCCTGATCGCCCTGCTTGATCTTTTGAGCTAGATCAACTTCTTCATCGGGAGTCAGCAACGGGATCTGGCCGATCTCCTGAAGGTATTGATCCAGCATGCGCTGCTGGCGTGGGACGTACATATTCCCCTTCCTCTGTCCTGATTCTTGGTAGCTGTAGATACCGGGGTTACCGGCGTGACCGGTGCGATGGACCGGCTGGGTAGGCGTAATGGTGTGTCATCGCGTGGTGGGACCCGGTAGAGCATTCCGGACCATCGGGATTCACGCCCCCACGATCCGGTTGTTCCCCGTGGTCTGGGGGCAACGGCTTATTACCACGCAATCATGGATTGTTTCCTGAAATTTCCAGAAGGGCCTCGGCCATCTCGCGGGCCTCGCTCATCCTGGGTACCTTCGTCTGCGCGCTGACGCGCCCCTTCGTGGCCTGCAGCCAAGCAAGGAAGGTCCCTCGGCGAAGTGGTGAAATCCTGGGAGGCAGGAAGGCCTGCGCCTCACGCCGTATCACATAGTGCCTGTTGATCTCCTGCAGATAATCGTCAATTACACGAGCAAACCGCTGCATATCAGACGGCGGCTCATCAAATTCGATAAGCCATTCATGCCCGGGCAGGGATGCGCTTGAGGCCGGAATCGGTGCCACATGGTAATTGGTCGCCTGCGCACCGGTTTCGTCGCACGCTTTCTCCAGAGCCTTCCGGGCCTCATCGCCGTAAACAGCTTCGCCGTACGTATCGAGCACCTCATTCGTGCGACCCGCAACGACGAGACGATACGGATTGGTGGAGGTGAATTTCACCACATCACCCATCTCATAGGCCCACAGACCACTGCAGGTGGATACGTAGATACGGTAGCGGACGCCCGTCTCCACACCATCGATGGCCACGCGCGGTCCGCTTCCATCGACGGGTTCGAACTCCAGAAAAACCCCGGTATCGAGATGGGCCAGCATATCATCCGCATTGGGGATGTCCTGAAACGAAATGTAGCCTTCGCTCGCCCCGTAATTCTCGACAAAGTTGATCGGGCCACCGATCTGCTCCTCCAGAAGGCTGCGATAGGAAGAGAGCGCCACGCCTCCTGAGAAAAAGACCTCGAGATTGGGCCATATCTCGGAGATGGTGGATACCGAATCGCGCCAAACCCTGTTGTGGTGCTCAATCAGTTTTCGGAAGAGCACGGGTGCCCATGACGGGACCATGGCAATGGCCCGGATATTCATGGAATGGGTGTGCGTGACAATCGCATCCAACTTCTGCTCCCAGTTGGGAAGGAACAGGATGTCTTCGGGTACCGCCTGGTAGTACTTCTTGATGAGGGATGGGGTGACCAGAAACTGTAGTCCAGACACTTCGCCAATCCATGAACCCGGGTTCTGTACATCATCCTCAATCCGACCGGGAACGGAGAGGAGTCGGCCGAAAAGAAATGAGGGATCGGCCTGCGCCTCGAAATACGACATGGCAACCGTCAACGTGAATCGTCGATTGACATCGAGCATCTCCTGCGACAGGGGGATGATCTTGCCGGCCGATGCCGTACCGGAGGAGACAGCAAAGTGTTTGAACGTACCTGGCCAGGTGATGTCTGGCTCACCCTTGCGTATGCGTTCAATATCGGAGCGAAAGGCCTCGTAGTCATGAATCGGAACCCGGTCCTGGTAGAGACGGACCGGGTCTGCGGCCCGGGCCATGTCAGCAAAGCCGAAACGCTTTCCCCACTCGGTCCCGGAGGCCCTCGAAGTCAAGCTGCGGAGCAGGCTGTGCTGTGTTCCAACGGGGTCTTCCTTGAGCGCCCTGATCACACTCAGGGGAGAGATGGCCGGTGGCCATCGGGACTCGTTCAGGTCCGGAAAGTTGAAGGGCATGGGGATGGTGGGGTGGGTGGTCGCATTCATCGGGTGGCGAGAACGCTCCGGTGTGATGCCGGTCGAGCGCATGCCTATCTTCGGTGCTGGTGAGGGCGAAACGAGAGGCCGCGCTTCGGATTCATTAACCCGAAGCGCGTCTGCCGGTTCTCGCATCTACCCTCGAGCCCTGCGCGCCTTTGTGCGTGTCTTTGTTCGGGTCGCTTTGCGCATCCATCTGTACATCCATTCTGTACACCCATCCATCCGCACCTTCATGTCCGCCCACATCCTCACCGCTGGATCCCTCACCCTCGACTGCCGCCGGCCTGTTCCCGGGGGCGCGCACATCATGGGCGTCCTGAACGTAACGCCCGATTCATTTTCGGACGGCGGACTGTACCTGGACGCGGACAGAGCGCTTGCCAGAGCCAAGGTGATGGCCGACGAAGGCGCCATCATCATTGATGTGGGTGGCGCCTCCTCGCGTCCGAAAGGAGCAGCCTACGGTGAAGGAGCACCGCTCCTGTCTGCAGAGGAAGAGAGCAAGCGGATCCTGCCGGTAATCGAAAAACTGGCCCGTCATCTGCCGGGAGTGTGGATTTCAGTAGATACCTTCCGCTCGGAAGTGGCCTCCGCAGCCCTTGCCGCGGGTGCGCACATGCTCAATGACATCACAGCGCTGCGCTTCGACCCGCGCATGGCACAGGTGGCGGCCGAGGCTGACGTACCACTCGTCGTAATGCACTCGGTGGGCACGCCGGGCAACATGCCCCATGTTGCTGCCTCGAACGACATCCTTTCCGAGGTTCGCTTGGCCCTTTCCGCGGCCCTCGAAACCGCCCGGAGCGCAGGATGCAGGCAACTCGTCGTGGATCCGGGCTTCGGCTTTGGTAAAACGACGGCGGATAACCTGCTCCTGATGGCGCGTGCGGACTGCTTCCTGGAGTTGGGCCATCCGGTATTGATCGGCGTATCCCGAAAGAGCAGTATCGCCCGAGCCGCCGTTGGGGAGGCTGTACCGGCGGACGATCTTCCTCAGCCTACCGAACGCCTTCCTGGGTCGCTGGCCGTGACGGGTATCGCCGTGCAGGCCGGGGCCTCCATCGTTCGCACCCACGATGTGGCTGCCACCCGACAGTTTCTGAACGTGCTGCAGGCAACCATTCAGTTCGCGGATGGTCAGAACTAGACGGCAGAAGCCGTATACTCCGATAACCTGTATCTACAAGGCTGCCGGCCGTCCCGCGTGACATGGCGGGTATCGTCCTTGACACGTCAGCAGCCATGAACTGCCCAACAGCGTGACACTGATTCCCTGGGTCATACCCATCCGCGTCGTCGATCTCCTCGAGATCGGCTTGGTGGCCTATATCCTGTACAAGCTGTACCAGCTCATGCGCGGCACCATCGCGGTCCAGATTTTCGTGGGCATCCTGGCGCTTTATCTGATTCAGTTGATGGTGACAGCTGCCGACATGACCATCCTGCGCGCGCTCTTCGGATCCATTTCCGAGGTATTCGTGCTGGCCGTCATCATCCTTTTTCAGCCCGAAATCCGTCGGCTACTGCTGCTTTTGGGGCAGAATCCGTTGATTCGCCGCTTCATGCAATCCCCCGCGCAACAGGAGCGTATTGACGAAATCGTGGGAGCCGTCAGGGATCTGAGTCGACGCCGCATCGGAGCCCTGATCGTGTTTGAGCGCTCCACCGGACTGCGCAGCTACATCGAGACAGGGGCCCAGTTGCATGCGCAGGTCAGCCGGGATTTATTGGTAACCATCTTTTACGCCCAGAACCCCCTGCATGACGGAGCCGTCATCATACGGGACGCCCGCATAGAAGCGGCACGCTGTATCCTGCCCATCTCCACCAACATGAAGCTGGATTCAAACCTGGGCCTGCGTCACCGCGCGGCGGTGGGACTGACGGAAGTATCTGACGCCTTTGTCCTTGTGGTATCCGAGGAGACCGGACAAATCAGTACAGCAAGCGATGGAGACTTGAGACGGGATGTCAGTATTGATGGACTTCACGAGTACATCCTCGAGGCACTGGCCCCCAGCTTTCAGCCCGAACCTGAGTCCGCTCCTGTTCCCACGTGAGCCATGAAGGAAGATTGGAAATTCCAGCGCCGCCGGGCCCGTCTGGTGGAAGAGCTGCGCAAGAAAGGCATCACCAATGAGCGGGTCCTCACGGCCATCGGATCGGTGGAGCGACAACAGTTTGTCGACCCGGCATTTCTGTCTCGGGCCTATCACGACGAGGCCTTGCCGATCGGGATGAAACAAACCATCTCCCAACCATTCACGGTGGCCTATCAAAGCCAGGTGCTCGACCCCAAGCCCGGTGAGCGCATCCTTGAAATCGGCACCGGGAGCGGGTATCAGGCTGCCGTCCTGTGCGAAATGGGAGCCAGGGTATACACCATCGAACGGGTCCGGGGGCTGTACGAGCACACAGCTCCCCTCCTCAGGAGCCTAGGGTACCGAGCCAACTGCCGCTATGGGGACGGAATGGCAGGATGGGAGTCCATGGGGCCCTTCGACGGTATTATTGTGACGGCTGGCGCACCGGATGTCCCTGACTCCCTGCTGAAACAACTCCGAATGCCGGAAGGCATGAAGCCGGGTGGGCGCATGGTCATTCCCGTGGGCGGGCGGGAGCAGCAGATGATGACCTATATCGTACGCATGGGAGAGGACACCTTTGACCGGGTCGAGATGGAGGCCTTCCGGTTCGTCCCACTGCTCGGCAAAACGCGATGATGGTTTGAGTCGCTCCGGTGTATCCCACCCACGTCTACTGACCTGACGGGTGATCCACGCGGTCCACGATACCCACAATCGTGGCATCGGTGGGCGTAGGCTGGGGCTTGAAAGGAATAGTGGCTTCGGTGGAGGAGACAAACATGACGGTATCTCCCACACCGGCATCCACGGTGTCCAAGGCTATGATTCTTCCGCCTACGGGCGTACCGCTGAAGGCACAGGGCTGTACCAGAAGCATCCGTTGCCCTTCAAGGCTGCTGTCCTTACGCGTAGCCCAGACTCGTCCTGTCACCTTTCCCAGATTCATGGGGCCTCACGGCGTATCGAGTGTGTCCACGATGGCCGTGATGACGGCATCGACCGGCTTGTTACGCGTCAGTTCGGTTTGACGCGCACTCGACCCCTGGGCAAACAGGACTGTTTCGCCAACGCCCGCCCCCACACTGTCCACGCACACCACAACGCGCGCCTTGTCCTTGCCGTCCTCGGAGATTTCGCGCACGAGCTGCAACTTCATGCCTTTGAGCTGCTCATCCTTACGGGTGGCCCAGACGGTGCCAATAACTTTGCCAAGGATCATGTGCGGAATCCGGAGAGTGATTCGAACGGCAGCCCGCCAAAAGAGGCGTCCAGACCGAAATACGCGGCCACAGTGGCTGCGTGATCGGTAAACGATGGGCGCACGCCCAGATCGACTGCATGTGCGGCTCCATAATACAACAGGGGCACGTATTCTCGGGTATGGTCCGTTCCGGGATAGGTGGGATCATTACCGTGGTCTGCCGTCAGGAGCAGTCGAGCCTCCTCGGGAAGCGCCTCCAGCAGTTGGGGTAGCGCCCGATCGAGTTGCTCGAGGCACGCCGCGAAACCCTCGGGGTCGTTTCTGTGGCCATAGTCCTGATCAAAGTCGATCAGGTTCGTCCAGATGAATGTTGGGCCGTCAGCTGCCCGGATTTCCTGGAGGGTCGCGTCGATGCCGTGCGCATTGCCCTCTGTCTTTATGGTTCGGTCAAAGCCCACTCCACCGAAAAGATCAGCCACTTTACCGACCGAAATGGTGGTGACACCCTGTTCCTGAAGGCAGGCCTGCACGGGAGGTTCATCAGGAAGCCGGGAGTAATCCCTTCGTTTCGAGGACAGGCGGGTCCAGGCGCCGGGCACCCCCTTGAACGGACGGGCAATGACGCGGCCTACACCGTGTTCGCCCGTACACACCTTTTGCCTGGCTACCTCGCACATGCGGTAAAGATCATCCAGCGGAATCGTGTCCACATGAGCCGCAATCTGGAATACACTGTCGGCCGAGGTGTAGACGATCGGGAATCCGGTCTGCTGGTGCTCGGTGCCGCACTCGTCGATGATGACCGTACCGGATTCGGGGCGATTGCCCAGGATGCTCGCTACGCCTGCTTCCCGGCAAAATCCATCCAAAAGGCTCTCGGGAAATCCGGAGGGATACACCGGAAAAGGTGTATCAAGCCTCAGACCGGCAAGCTCCCAATGACCCGTCGTGGAGTCCTTCCCGGCTGACTGCTCCTGCATGCGCCCCCAGGATGCCCATGGCTCAGCAACAGGGGGTACGACATCGAGCTTCCGGATGCATCCGAGACCTGCAGCTGTCAGGTTGGGCAGTGACGGACGACACGTCGCAAGCACGTGGCCCAGCGTATCCGCTCCCTGATCTCCGTACTGATCGGCATCCGGCTGCCAGCCGATGCCGACGCCATCCATCACGATCGTTACGAACAGCATAGGGTTGATGGAAAATCAGGTTTTGTCTTCAACCGGGCCCAAAGTCAGGCCCGCTGGGCGGCACGAGATGCAGGTCTATCCGACAATGACGCACTCCCCCGTCTCAAACGATTCCTGTAGCGCAGCGGTTGCTTCTGAACGCAGCTCATCCGCTACGTCATGTCGAGGCTGAAAGGGCGCGACGCCGATACTCACGCCGCCCTCGAAGGTCTCCTCATCAACCTTGAACGCTTCCTTGATCCCTGAAGCCCAAGCAGCCAGCGAATCGTGTGCGCCGTGGTAGAAGATGCCATAGGTCAACTCTCCGAAACGCTCAACACGGGCATCACGAGCCACCGACCTGAGCCGTGATTCGAACTGATCCTCCAACAACTGAATGTCGGCCATGCCATCTCCAGAGAGCGCCTCTCCCTTGTTGAGGTACACCAAGGCCAAGGCCAGAGGATTCGAAAGTGAACGCGCCTGTCGCATCTCCTCGGCAATGATCTCCCTGCGAGGACGAGGCCCATCCAATGCCTCTTCCGCCCCGCGGCCCGTGTCCAACGTATCCAGAATGGTTGTAACGAGGCGTGCGTATTGCTCCAGAAGGATCCGTACCGGGGCCGCCTCAAGCCCGCCCTCATTCAGCGTATCGACGACGAGGAGGAACAGCTCGTCGTGCTGCTTGGGCACGACCGGAACGATGGCAATTTGCCGAATACTGATCGGCTCGTGGTAATAACCCAGCTTCGCCTTGGGAAAGCCATCCGGACCTACCCGCGGATAGACCACGGGAATGAGCGCTCGATGCCCGGACAGAATGGGCTCCTTGGCAGCGTAGATGCCACCACTGCGAGCGTAGGAATTCTGGCTGATCATGACCTCCACTTCGTAGCGCAGAGGTACATCTTCCTGCCTGATGAGACACACGGTGTGCGCGTCGAGGGAAGCCCGCAACGACTTCAAACAGGGAATGAGAACGTCTGACTTGGTTTCCGAGGACGCCTCTGAAACCATGATGCGGGCCTTTTTCGGCCGCTTGCGCGCTTTCGATACGCCAGCTACATGAGCCTGGACGCCTGCGGGTTGTGGGCCGTTTCCCTGCGACGGGCGCGGATTTACGTCCTCCTCTGCAGATCCCTCTGCAGATACCTCCGCAGTGTCCTGCAGCGCCGACCCATCCGACGCAGGCGATGTCTCCTGTTCCGCAGCGCGTGGTTTGATATCCAGAATACCCAGGGACGCAAGATCCTCGTCAGGCTGCTCGGGCGCTTGCATGAACGTCTCCGGGACATCATTGTGTCGGCGGCGCATGGCCAGCGTCACAAGCACACCCGCAACGAGAAGCAGACCGAGTGCCGCCAGATACAGCAGTGGCTGCCCCAGCACGATAGCCAGCGCGATGAAGACCACGGAGAGTATGACGAGGAGGACGCGCAGCATGCCCTTTTTGAAGCTCTTGGTCGGTCGAAAGATAATCCGCGCAAGCTATCGGGAGCGGGTTCAAAAGTCAATGAGGCGTAAGGTACGGATGCAACAAGCAACCTGACACATACGCAGCGAGCAGGCCATTTCCGTCTCCGGATGACGTTTCACCCCCGAGGGACACTGTTGTATCGAATGCGTGACGTATTTAATCGAAAACATCATGCGCTGCTCGTGCCGAACACGTATTATTGGCTCCCTTGCCTTCTTACGTCCTTTCATTAGCATATTGGCACACCGTTTGTTTCGACACTTGCGTGCGCAACAACGCGAAACACGAATCCATTTCAACTACTCCAGCGGCAATCCACACTGACGACCCCGTTCAGCCCCCGCTAACGATCTAATTATGACGACTTCCAGGACTTTCAAATCGCTTGTTCCTTTCGGCTCCAGCTGCGGACTCGCACTCATTTTCTTTTTTGCCTTCGCAATGGCATCACCGGCTGCAGCCGGCTCCAATGCGATTTCGAACGATAACCGCGCCGAATGCAAGAT
>JAFMNH010000044.1 GCA_017859335.1 Rhodothermales bacterium
CCGCCGTCGGCGCCTGGTTGGCCGCCGTGATCGTGATGGTTTCCGTGGCGGCGTCTGTGAACGAGCCGTCGGATACGGTGAGTGTTACGGCATACGTACCGGCCGATGCGAACGTGTGGGTGACCGATGCGCCGGTGTCGCTTGCGCCATCGCCAAAGCTCCACTCGTACGTCAGCGCATCGCCGTCCGGATCGCTCGAGGAGCTGGCTTCAAAGGTAATCGCATGCGGTGCTACCCCGGTGGTGCTGGACGACGTGAACGCCGCCGTCGGCGCCTGGTTAGCGGCAGCAGGCAGGATTTCGATCGATGCGATGGACGAGTAATAGGACCCTGTTGCCTCCAAGTACAAACGGACATCGTAGGTGCCTGCCGGTGGCTCTGGCCCGGACGGAGTTCCAGTAAACGTGATGTTTGTTATGCTGCTGGGCAGCGCGACCGATTGCCTCGCAATAAGGTATGTCGAGCCCGACCCACCATGCAGATAAAGTCCGTACGATCCAACCGGGTCACACGAAGCAGGCGTGCCGCTGTCTTGCATGGGCACGTCAAACGAGATCTCCTCGCCGATGCGCGCCGTTGCTGGCCCCGTGGTTCCGCCGTACACATTTGGTTTACAGGCGCTCAGCACATCCGAATAGTTGGCCCGACTGGGCGCGTTGGCGCGAAGGGTACGGACGTTGAAGGAGGAGGCAGAGGGCGGATTATCGGCCGTACCGACCGGGACGCCGCCGTAGGTGGCACTCGGGTCAGAAAAAAGGCGAACCCTGGGACAAGCAACACCGTTGTCCGCGCACTCATTCTGGTACGACATGATGGTCCGGAATCCATTGCTTAAATCCACGTACCCATGACCCCACAGGAAATTCGGGCTGCTCGTCACGTAGGGGTCGTGGTTCATACCCAGATTATGGCCCACCTCATGCGCAAAGGTATCGGCCCCACAGCCTGAAATACCGGTTACCCCAAACCCATAGGCTGCCCCCACCACTCCGCTGTACGCTATGCCGCAGGTGCTCTGCTTATATGACGGGAGAAACAGGTGTACGAGATCCGCTCCGGCTGCTAATCGGTCGTCGTGAATGTAATCGAGGACCACGTCCGATGTGTCCTGCAAAGCGGCAAGATCATCTGCCATATCCGCAAACTGCGTCTCATCGTACGTTATGACACTGCTTTGTACGACCGTAAAGGTGACATCAGAGGTTCCCCCGTCCAGAATGGCTTGATTCAGGTAGGCCATGTAACTGTCCTCCATGGCATCGAGACCGCTCTGACCGTGTTCAGCCAGCAGATTGTCGTCCCACAGGAGCAGCATCGTGATGGTGGAGCTGCCCGACTTACCTATCTCGTCCCTTCTCCATGGCAGCGTCGACTCTTCGACGTGTATGAAGTCATCAACGCCCTGCGTTCGCTCGGACTCGTCTACTGCGACGATGGCGTTGAATCCAGACCCGGTCGGCTTTACTTCGTACAGCGTTCCACCACGTCGGAAGAATCCGGAAGCCGCAGTACCTGCAACAGAGAGCTGAAACAGATCCCCGGAGGACTCCAGTAATCCATCGACCGTGAGGCGTTCCGCACCGCTCCGGATGATCTCCGAGGCGTTGATGCTGTCTGTCTCTCCATCCACCTCGACCAAAAGACGCCCTTGAAGTCGATCACCACCTGCACCCAGCGCTTCGCGCGCAGCAGGCGTCAGCTCGATGCACGAAACCAATGTCTCCCCGCGCCCCAAGGTGTAACCGCATCCCGCATCCTTCGCGGCCCTGGGCGCGTCAGCCCAGATCATTACATCCGTCTGCTGTGCGTGTACAATTCGGCTGCTGCTGCCCCAAAACGTCGCGAGCAGGAGTGTTGCGAAAAGGGCGAGGACATGTCTCATGTGGCTCTGGAGGGGGGCATATGAAATCGCGTCAGATCCCCAAAACGACCCGAATGAAGCCGTGAAAACCGACGCATGAGCGCACTTTGCGGACGCATCCGCATGGTACCGGGAGCGGGGCTCGAACCCGCACGACCTATACAGGTCAACGGATTTTAAGTCCGTTGCGTCTACCAATTCCGCCATCCCGGCAAGGGGATCGGAAGATAGTCAACGCACACCAACAAGGCTTCATCCCGTCCGCGACCCACGAAGCAAAAGTGGTATGGCAGGCCCATCTACCCGGCAACCGTATATTTCGCCCATGCAATCTTTCCACACCCACACCGACATCCTTGGTCGCTTGGCGGCGCAGGCGGCGCTGTCATCCTACGTACCGTATTCCGGCAAGAAGCAGGGTGCGGTCCTGCTTCTCGAGGATGGTTCCGTGCTGCAGGGGTGCCGGGTTGAGAATGCATCGTATCAGTTGACAATCGGCGCACTGGATAATGTCTGGTCCACGGCCCACGCCATTGGCAGGATGGATGTGTGTGCTGTGGCTTCGTCCGAAACATGGAGCAAGGCGGATCGAGCGTTTCTTGAGGCCATGTCCTCCTTTGGGTGGACGTTTCCCACGGACTCGCTTGCCGTACTCTCTGAGGTCTTGCCCGAGCCCCTGGAATCGATTCAACCCCTTCTGCAAGGCGACGTGAGTGAACCTGCTACTGGAGCTGAGCTTGCCCGCTCGAGTGCCTCCATGGCATGGGTACCGGAGTCCGATTTCCCCGTGGGTTGCATTGTCCGAACCGAGTCCGGCCACATCGTGCCCGGCGTAAACGTGGAGCATCCCGATTGGCACCGAATCATCTGCGCCGAGCGCAACGCCCTCTCCACGATAGTTGCCTACAGATACGGGGCTGTGACTGATATCCATGTCTCCTGCGTGAAGGACCCCGGAGGCTCGCCATGCGGAGCCTGCCGGCAAGTAATGGTGGAACTTGCCCCCAACGCCTCGGTTTGGTTGGATCGCCCTGACAGTCCCCCAACAGGCATGCCGGTCTCGTCCCTTCTGCCGGGCTCCTTCACCGGGCGCAATCTCCGCCGCCATGTTACCTGACCGCTGACCGGGTACACCGATATCAACCGACCCATATGCTGACGCAACTTGTTGTTTTCATTCTCGGACTCGGCATTTTGTACCTGGGCGCAGACTGGCTGATAGAGGGCGCTTCCGAGCTGGCCAAGAAATTTGGGATCCGATCCTTGATCATCGGCCTGACCATTATAGCGTTGGGCACCTCACTCCCTGAATTCCTGCTGAACCTCTTCGCCGTGGCAGCTGAGGAGGATGGATTGGCCATCGGGAATATTGTCGGTTCCAACATCGCCAACATCGCCCTCATACTGGGTATCAGTGCGATAGTCATGCCTCTCTCCGTGGATGGAGCGGTACTGAAAAAGGAGTACCCCATCATGCTGGCGGCGACGGGACTCTTCTACCTTATGGCTCTTGACGGGGTCATTTCCCGGCTGGATGGGGCCATTCTGGTCTCGGGTTTGATTGCCTTCCTCGTTTTTGTCATTTGGGATGCCAGCACTGGTGAGGACCAAACAGACGTAACGGTAGAGGCGCCCGCGCCTGAGGAGGACCCCTTCGGAGCACGCAGCGGAATCAAAAAATGGCTGGACCACGAACGGCTGGGGTCTGCGATGCGCATCCTGCTCATCATTGCTGGGATGGGTGCTCTTGCCATTGGAGCGCGGCTCATGGTTCAGAGCGCGATCACGATGGCTGCCATGCTGAACATCAACCCGGTCATAGTGGGTCTGTCCATCGTTGCCATCGGAACGAGTCTACCGGAACTTGCTGCCTCCCTGATGGCCTCGGTGCGACAGGAGTCTGACCTGTCTGTAGGAAACATCCTGGGCAGCAACCTCCTGAACATCCTCTTCGTGGTGGGCGTCGTAGCGCTCATCGAGCCGATGCAGGTTGATTCGGAAACCTTGAATTTCCACATGCCTGTCATGATCGCCTTCTCCCTCCTGCTCTGGCCATTGACGCGACGCCATCAGCGCCTTGGCCGCCCCGGCGCCTTCATTTTCCTGAGCTGTTTTTTGGGATATATGGGATGGCTACTCTACCCCTATCTATGACGCTTTCAACCCGTTCCCGAAGACCCATAGTCAACCCATCTGATTCCGCGCCGCTTTTCGCCCTGCATCCGTAGAACCGACCCACCCGGAACTGACCTCGTTCGTGACTCTTTCCTTTGGCTCATCTCCCTGGTTGTTGTTCATCGCTGCCATCGTGGCAGCGGGCGTTTCTTTTTGGGCATACCGGCAAACCATCCCTGACCTGTCGGCCGCGCGGAAGCAAGGGCTTGGTGTGCTTCGGTTCCTGACCCTCTTTTTGGTCCTTCTCCTGCTGGTCGAGCCCGTTCTGCAACGGAGCCGGCAGGCCACCGTCGAACCGGTAATCGGGGTGCTCGTGGACCGATCCGAGAGTATGGTACTGGCCGACTCATTACCTGGCGGTAAGGGGATCGGGACGTCTGATCTGGTGGCCACCCTGAAGCGTGCCACGGCGGGTATGCAAACGAGTATCAGCGGGTTCGGGGCACGTACTGAAGTGATTCCGGACTTGGACTCCATCGCTTTCACGCTGGACCGTACCGACCTTGCCACGGCACTTACGGAGACAGCGGCCTCGCTTTCCGATCGGCCGCTTGCAGGACTCATCCTTGCAACAGACGGTCTGTACAACGCAGGGGCAAACCCGCTCTACGCAGCCGAGCGATTCCCCGTCCCCATCCATACGGTGGCCCTTGGTGATCCGTCGGAGCAGAAAGATGTACGGATCGAGGACGTGCTGACAAATGAACTGACCTACGCCGATATGGAGGTTCCTGTCCTTGTCCGCATTCGAAATGATGGGATGGATACGGAGCCTGTGGTCGTCACCCTGTTTTCGGGAGAAACACAACTGGCTCAGGCGGATGGGGTGCTGCCACCCTCCGGAAACGAGGTCTCCCTCGAGCTACGCTATCCTGCCGGCGAACCTGGTCGGAAGGAGCTTCGCGTCGTGGTGTCACGGTATCCGGACGAGGTCACCTACCGCAACAACGAGGCCCGGGTGGATGTGCGGGTACTCGAACAGAAGAAATCGATCCTGCTGCTCGCGGCAAGCCCATCTCCGGATGTCTCCGCCATGGTCAGATTGCTGTCCACCGACGAGACCGTATCCCT
Organism: Rhodothermales bacterium; assembly: GCA_017859335.1. GTDB lineage: Bacteria > Bacteroidota > Rhodothermia > Rhodothermales > UBA10348 > JAAZVD01. The sequence goes on from JAFMNH010000044.1 coordinate 5,108, forward strand.
GACCGTCCGCACACAGCAGCGGGACGGAACATGGTACGAAGGAGCGCTTGAGCCCTTATCCGAAGGAACCGACCTGATCATGGCGATGGGATTCCCTGGACCTACAAGTACCCCAGAGGATGTACGACTCGTCGCTGATGCCATCCAGACAGGAACGCCTTTCATGTATGTCGATCAGCTGTCCTCGTCCCGGGACCGTTTGGGCGAGCAGTTCGGGTCGCTGCTACCGCTGATACCTCCCCCCTCCAGACCCACCTACGTGCCGGGCACCCTTCAGCCCTCACCTGCGGCTGCGGCCCATGCCATTTTCGACATCGACGGCCGAACCGACGTCGGACGCTGGCGCCGCCTGCCACCGCTTGCCCTCAGCGAGCGCGCGTGGTCAGCGGCACCGGGTGCAGTGGTACTTGCAACCTCTGAAATCCGTGACATCGCCCTGCCTGATCCCGTGTTCGCTGTGCTCCGACGGGGTCAGATCAAAACAGCCGTCCTTGCAACACCTGGGCTTTGGCGATGGATGCTGGTGCCGGAGGACCTGGAGCAAGATGCACGCGCGGTCGAGCAGCTCTTCCGCAACATGGTTCAGTGGCTCTTTGCGGCAGACGACGACCGTCTCGTACGAGTCGAGCCGGCTGAACAGTCCTTTGCGGAGGGCGATGCGGTAGTGCTTCGTGGACAGGTCTACGATGAGGCCCTACGGCCCATCTCCGATGCTTCCATGTCGGTTCAACTGACCAGTCCTCAAGGGCAGGTATTCCCGTATGAAATGCAGCCCCGCGGGAACGGACGGTATGTCCTGGATACCGGTACCTTGCCTGCGGGCATGTACCAGTACGAAGCGGTTGCCCTACGCGATGGTCAAGCGGTGGGAACCGACAAGGGGTCCTTCTCCATTGGTCAGCGTTCCCGGGAATTCCGTCGCACCCGTGCGGATTTTGATCTTCTGCGCCAGATTGCCGCTCGTTCCGGCGGCACCATGGTCATGGCAAACGACCCCGATGGCCTTGAACAGGCCATCCGGAACAGCCCCGCCTTCACCCCGCGGACGGAATCCTCCACTGAGTCCCTTCGCCTGTGGCAATGGTATCCCCTTCTCCTGCTCTTGCTCACGCTGCTCAGCACGGAGTGGTTTTTGCGGAAGCGATGGGGATTGGTGTGAGGCCTGCACCTGGGCAGAGAACCCATCACCACAGCCTTCGTAAGGAAGGCTCGGCAAGGGGTGCCGGATACCGTCCAGAGGCGCAGGGCCCGCGTCGAGCGCCACTTGTCATTTTCCTTTAAGCGGAATTTCTATCACGCAGCTCCCCCATGCCTCTGATGACTCCTGAAGACACCACAGCACGTTCAGTTGAAGATACGCTCAAGGGTAACCTTTCGGAGCCTGATCAATTGGCTGCCCTGCTTGTGCGCGTCCGGCGTCACCTCCATGAGCATCCTGAGCTTGGGCTGCGCGAGTTCAATACCTCCCGATTCATCCGGGCTGTCCTTGAGACACACGGCCTGGACGTTCATGGCCCGATTGCCGAAACCGGTCTGTATGTGGATATCAAGGGAGACCTGCCCGGACCGATGGTGGCCTATAGGGCGGATATCGACGCACTGCCCATAAAAGAGCAGAACGACCTCCCGTACTCGTCTAAAAATGATGGTGTCGCTCATCTCTGTGGTCACGATGCACACACGGCCATGGCCATCGGAGTAGCGGTTTATCTGGACCATCATCGCAGTGAGCTGCAGGGGACGGTCAGGGTGTTCTTCCAACCAAACGAGGAAGGTATTCCAAGCGGCGCGCCCCTTATGATTGAAGCAGGGGTAGTGAAAGGCGTTTCGGCCGTCTACGCTTCCCACGTGGACCCAACCATAGCCGCCGGTCGGTTCGGGCTGATGACGGGCGCGGTAACGGCCTCTGCCGATCGCTTCCGGGTGCGTGTCATGGCAGATTCGACCGGTCACTCCGCCAGACCTCATCAAGCTACGGATCCGATCTGGATAGCCACCCAGATCATGTCCGACCTGTACCAGATGCTGGGGCGCATTTCCGATCCGCGACGGCCGGCCGTCATTGCCATATGCCGCATGCATGCGGGCGAGGCGTACAATGTCATTCCCGACGAAGCGGAGTTTGGCGGTACCTTCCGGTGCACTGCCAACGACGACAGGGTCATCTTCAAGCGAAACATAGAGCAGACAGCCACCTACGTCGGAAAGGGTCATGGTGCCCGGGTGGAGGTTGATTTTGACCTGGGCTCCCCCCCTGTCGTCAACGACGGTGAGCTCATCCATGTGATGCGGGAAGCCATTGAAGAGACCCATGGCAGAGAGGCCATCTACAACATCCCTGTTCCCAGCATGGGTGCGGAAGATTTTGCGCACTACTTGGATCACGCACCGGGGGCGCTGATCCGGATCGGTACATGCAGCGGCCCAGAGACGGCCCATGTGCTTCACGACTCCCGCTTCAACATCGACGAGTCCGTCATGGCGCCGGCCGCCATCACCATGTCGAGGGCTTTGATGAAACTGCTTCGAAGAAAGGCTTCCTGATTACCGTCCTTCAGGATGACTTCAGGCGATCGGCCCCAACCGCCAGTATGGCTGAATGGTCCGGTAGATCAAAGGGACGGCAACAAAGCCGCTGCTCGTGGTTGGCCATACCTTCCTGCACACCCGCCAACCGCCCTCCGCGTGCGATCGTAGGGCGGAACAGCCCCCGACGGGCATCGTAGCAAGAACACGCCAAAATCCTATGCATCCTTGCCTGTAGAGGCTTTCAAGATGACGACAACGGTTGTTGCAGACACGGTGGAAGAGCGCACGGTAGAGAGTACGGGACCGGTATCGTTGACCGCCCGGGCTGCCGAGGAAATCCGCAAGATCATGTCCACGAAAAATATCCCGGAAGGATACCACCTGCGGGTAGGCGCCAAGGGCGGTGGCTGCTCGGGAATGAGTTACATCCTGGGTTTCGATCGTAAACGTGACCACGACATTGCGTTCGAGGTTGACGGGATCAAGGTCTTCATGGACAAACGGCACGGCCTCTACCTGATGGGCACCACGGTGGACTACAAGGACGGCTTGGATGCCCGTGGCTTCACCTTCGACAACCCGAACGCCACGGCCACCTGCGGGTGCGGCTCCAGCTTTTCAGCCTGACACGAACCCCTGACCGATAGGTCAGCGGCGACATGCTACCGGGCGGCGGATACATCGCCAGCAGCGCACGCCCCCATCACATCATGCTCCGGTTGCGACCCGCCTCTCCTCCGGAAACCAACGATCCCAATGGAAGGAAATTTCTCAAACCGCGTCCGCGACGTCATCTCCTACAGCCGGGAGGAAGCCATTCGTCTGGGCCACGACTACATTGGTACGGAGCACCTCCTGCTCGGCATCATCCGCGAGGGTGAGGGCATTGCCGTCAAGATCCTGCGCAATCTGGGATGCGATCTCTTCAAGCTCAAGAAGTCGATCGAAGACACGGTCCGCAGCACGGGTGGAACGCTGACCGTTGGCAACATTCCGCTCACGAAGCAAGCAGAGAAGGTCCTCAAGATCACCTACCTGGAAGCCAAGCTGTACAAAAGCGATGTGATCGGTACGGAGCATCTGCTGCTCTCCCTGCTGCGAGACGACGAAAACCTGGCTGCACAAATACTTCAGCAAGGCTTTTCCGTTACCTACGATGCCGTTCGATCCGAACTGGATACCATCATTAGCGGCAAGACTCCATCAACCCGTCCGAGTGCATCATCGTCATCGGGCGGAGGAGCAAAAGGCCCCTCGGGCACGCCTCGCAGTTCGGGCGGGAAAGGCCGCGAGAGCAAGGGCGAGAAGAGTAAAACGCCAGTTCTCGACAATTTCGGCCGGGATTTGACCTCTTTGGCGGAGGAAGACAAACTGGACCCTGTTGTCGGACGAGAGGAGGAGATTGAGCGTGTGGCTCAGGTCCTCTCGCGGCGCAAGAAGAACAACCCGGTCCTGATTGGCGAACCCGGCGTTGGAAAGACGGCCATCGCCGAGGGTCTGGCCATGCGAATCGTGGGCAGAAAGGTCAGTCGCGTTCTTTTCGGCAAACGAATTGTGACATTGGATTTGGCTGCCCTTGTCGCTGGCACAAAATATCGTGGTCAGTTCGAGGAGCGCATGAAAGCGGTGATGAATGAGCTCGAAAAGAGCCCGGACGTCATCCTGTTCATCGACGAGTTGCACACCATCGTGGGCGCCGGCGGTGCATCCGGAAGTCTGGATGCCTCGAACATGTTCAAGCCGGCGCTGGCCAGGGGGGAAATCCAGTGCATCGGTGCAACGACCCTGGATGAGTATCGGCAGCATATCGAAAAGGACGGAGCCCTCGATCGGCGCTTCCAGAAGATATTGGTCGAACCGGCTACTCCCGAGGAGACGATTGAAATCCTGCGCAATATCCGGGACAAGTACGAGCAGCACCACCGGGTCAACTACACGGAGGAGGCCATCGACTTGACGGTGAAGCTGTCGGAGCGATATATCTCGGACCGTTACCTTCCGGACAAGGCCATCGACGTTCTCGACGAGGCCGGAGCCCGCGTTCATCTCAACAATATCAAGGTGCCCGAAGACATCGAGCGCTTGGAATCAGAGATCGAAGCGGTTCGCGAAGAGAAGAATCGCGTGGTCAAGAGCCAGAAGTTCGAAGAGGCCGCCCAACTCAGGGACAAAGAGAAAAAGCTGCTCGAAAAGCTCGATCAGGCCAAACGTGCTTGGGAAGAGAAAGCGGACAGCGAAGTCCATGACGTGGGTCCGCAGGACGTTGCCGAGGTCGTTGCCATGATGACGGGCGTGCCCGTGGACAAGATCTCCGAGCCCGAGACGAAGAAGCTCCTCAATATGGAGATCGAACTCCAGGGGCAGGTGATTGGTCAGGATGAGGCTATCCGCAAATTGGCCCGCTCCATTCGCCGGACACGGGCTGGGCTGAAGGATCCAAAGCGTCCGATCGGCTCGTTCATTTTCCTCGGTCCGACCGGTGTCGGTAAGACCGAGCTGGCCAAGAAACTTACCCAGTACCTCTTCGACTCGCAGGATGCCCTCATCCGGATCGATATGAGCGAGTACATGGAGAAATTTTCCGTGTCCCGGCTCGTTGGTGCCCCTCCCGGATATGTCGGGTACGAAGAAGGCGGACAGTTGACGGAAAAGGTGCGTCGCAAGCCGTACTCCGTCGTGCTGCTTGATGAGATCGAGAAAGCCCACCCGGATGTCTTCAACATCCTGCTGCAGGTGCTTGATGACGGCCTTCTGACAGATGGTCTGGGGCGAAAAGTCGATTTCCGCAACACGATCATCATCATGACCTCCAATATCGGAGCCCGTGATATCAAGAATCTGGGGAAAGGCATTGGTTTCTCCCAGGGTGATCAGGAGTTCAATTACCAGACGCTCAAGTCGACGGTCGAAGACGCCTTGAAACGTGTCTTCAATCCGGAATTCCTGAACCGGATTGACGATGTCATCGTCTTCCATCCGCTTGAGAAAAAGCATATCCACGAAATCATCGACATCATGGGCGCCGAACTATTCGGGCGAGCCCTGGATGTGGGTGTCACCGTGGAGCTGGAGGACTCAGCCAAACGTTTCCTCGTAGAGAAAGGCTACGATGCCAAGTTTGGCGCGCGTCCCCTTCGCCGTGCCATTCAGAAGTACGTGGAAGATCCCATGGCGGAAGCCATACTGGGACATGACCTGGGAGAGAACGATACGCTGATCATCTCCTACGACGAAAAAAAGGACACGGGCGAGCTTTCGTTCAGAAAGAAAAAGACGGCGTCGACTTCCAAAAAGAAAGCAGCAAAGGCCAGCGCGAGTGCGCAGACCGAAGCGGACGGGGACGAAGGCACGTCAGCCGGAAACTCGAGCGCGGCTGGCGGGTCAGCAACCAAAGGTGGCAAACACTCTGAGGCCAACGCCTCCTCTGCCGAACCTGGGAAAGAAGACGTGCCTGCTGGAGAAGATGCACCGGCCGAGGAAGACGCTAAGTAAAACGCAGTCAGGCCAGGCTTTCGGACCGTCCCGGGCACACATGATGTGCCGACGTAACGGTCATGAAGGCCTCAGCCAAGGGTCCAATTGACGCCCCTGCCCTCTTCTGGATGCGGAAATCGCCACGTGACAGCGCCCTGGTCACACGCGTACAGGCAGGTGCCGCACTCAATGCAGTCCTCGAACTGGAAGTGGACATTCCCTTGTTCATCAAGGGTGTAGCACTTGGCCGGACACACTCTCGTCGTGCACTTATGGGGACACGTGGAATTACAGATGTCGGTATCCACCTCGATATGCGCCCGGGCGTCTGAACGCCCCTGGTTGCGATAATTGACCATTCCCAGCCGCTCGGCTACCGTAAGTCCACTGCGTTCGCTCATCGTCTTGGGGATTTGGAGGATGGAAATTGGAGGGAGGGCATAATACCGGTGGCGCCTGTCAAAGAGCCGTGGCGCCCTTGAAACCGAGCTTGACCAAATCCCAGTAGGATGCATGCCGCTTGATGGCGGCCCGCATCATGGCAGAGGCTTTGGGCGTCGGCTCGCTCTTCACGGTGAAGAACTGTCGACCGAAGTCGCAGATCAAGTCAGGGACTGTCGAGAACATCTCCTGTCTATGCAGGAGATGGACGGCATCCTGGAAAGAACGCATATCCTGCAGGACATAGCTGTTTTCGAGGGCTTTGCGGTAGTTACCCAGCATGGCGGCACTGAAATCCTGGCTCTTCTTTGCCTCAATGGCTGTTTCCGCGGCCAGGATACCGCTACGCATGGCGTAATCCATGCCCTGGATAGCCTTACCGGCATTCAGGAGCAAATGGGCTGCTTCGCCTGCAATCATCACACCATCGCCGTAAATCTCGGATGGCATGCCCTTGATGTCTCCCGTCGATACAACATGCGCCGAGTACTCGACTGTCTCCGCATCCCGAATCATATCGGCAATGACGGGGTGGGCCTTGAACCCGTTGAGTACATCATACGGTGTCTTGCCCTTGTCTCTGAGATCATTCATGCCCAGAACCAGACCGAGCGAAATGGAATCCTTGTTCGTGTACAGGAACCCCCCTCCTTCGACCCCATCGGAACAGGCGCCCACAAACTCATTCGTAAGTCCCGATCGTCCGTTCAGTTGGAAGCGGTCCTGTAGTCGAGCCGCATCCAGTTTGAGGACTTCCTTGACGCCAACGGCTACATGATCCCCGGGTACATATTCCTTCTCCAATCCGATCTGCCGGGTAAGCAGATTGTTCACACCCTCGGCGATGATGACGCAGTCGGAGTGGAACACCTCATCGCCAGCCCGAATGCCTGTCACACGCCCGTCTTCCTGAATCACTTCCTCGACCAGGATATCGGTGGCCAGGAACGACTCGTCCGGATGGGCACTGGCATCAATGGCCTCCTGCACCTTGCCGGCCAACCAGGCATCGAAGACAGCGCGAAGAACCGTAACGCCGGTATAGGGCGTCTCTCCGAAATGGTCTGACTTGAAGTCGACGCTGAACGCCGACTGTTCGTCCATGAACGTAAGACGCCGGTGCGAGACATATCGCTCGAATCCAGCCTCATCGTTCCAGTACTCCGGAACCAGTCTGGCCAGATCACTACCCCAGAGAACACCCCCCGACACGTTCTTGGCTCCACAGAACTCCCCGCGCTCGATCACGAGGAAACGCGCATCGGCCCGCGCAAGCGTCATGGCGGCACTCAACCCGGCAATACCACCCCCCACGATGATGCAGTCAAACTTCTCTTCCATGTCGTATCCGGACTATCAGTGGCTGGCAGCGTTGGCCAGACAGGATGAAAGGCGTTCAGCGATCGGACGGTCTCACGCCATGGCTTCTCTCAGGGCCGCATTGAGCAGAGGCAGGATCGTGAAACAGTCCCCAACGAGACCATACGTTGCCACGTCAAAAATGGGCGCATCCGGGTCTTTGTTGATGGCCACGATGATGCGGCTGTTCGCCATTCCGGCCGTGTGCTGTACGGCACCTGAAATGCCGATGGCAAAGTACAGATCCGGAGAAACGACCTTGCCGGTCTGACCAATCTGCGCGGTAGCGGGAAAAAGGCCCGTCTCAACGACGGCACGAGAAGCGCCAATGGCTGCCCCTGTGATATCGGCCAGTTGCTGTACCAAGGCGCGGCCAGCTTCATCACGAACACCACGACCAGCGGCAACAACCACGCGCGCCTCGGACAGGTCCACGGTATCCCCTGCCTGGGTGACAATCTCCTTCAAGGTGGCTCCCAGCGTCGCCGGATCAAAATGGAAGGGCACGGCCACCTCTTCCCCGTCAACGGGGGCCTCCGATGCCTCGTATGATCCCGAGCGGACGGAGACAAATACCAGAGGATGCGTTGTATGCGTAGCCGCAAGTTTCTTGGCTGCCATGACGGGACGCTCGCACACGACGGAGTCACCCGCAAGATCGAACGAGGCGACGTCAGGCAGGACAGCAGCATCTGTGCGCACAGCCAGGGCACCGAGCACATCCTTCACCGACTCGGTTGAGGCAGCGACCATCAGACGGGGCTGTACCGTAGTGAGGATGCCCTCCAGTGCCGCAATGACAGGCGCGTTGACATGGGCATCCAACACCGGATCCGACACGGTAAACACCTGCGAGGCGCCATGGGCGGTAGCCTCGGAAACCAGCGAAGAGGCATGCGAGCCCAGGATGGCCGCACCCAGGGACAGCCCGTTCTCCGTGGCCAGCTGGCGGGCCCGGGACATGACCTCAAGTGAACTGCGCTTGATACGATTTTCCTGGACCGAGCAGAAAACGAGAATGGAACTCATGAAGGTTGTATTGTCAGGACGAAATTGTCAGGACGAAACTGTCAAAACGAACAGCAGGCGCTACCTGCTTACCGCGGGGTTCAAATGACCCCAGCCTCCGCGTCCAGTCGACGCACCAGATCTGCCACCATCTCCTCAGGCTCCCCTTCCAGCTTGACGCCCGGCTCACGCGAGGGAGGATCCATGGTGGCGCCGACCACCGTGCGTGGCTCAGGCAGGGTCGCCTCCACCGTTGTGATCGGTTTGCGCTTGGCTGCCATGATCCCCTTCAAAGCCGGGATACGTGGGTTGTTCATATCGTTGGAGCAGGTTACCACGCACGGGGTTTCCAGCGCAATGACCTCTTGCCCAACATCCCCCTGACGGGTCACGATCAACTTTTCGCCCTCAATGGCCAACCCCACCGCATTGGTTGCATAGGGTAGATTCAACCGGGCAGCCAGCATGCTTCCGGCCAGACCTGCATCGGAATCCTGACTCTGTTTGCCCGTCAGGATGACATCATAGTCGGCCTGCGAAAAATGGTCAGATAAGAGCAGAGCAACCGCATGGGAATCGGTTGCGTCCTCCGTAACCAGGTGGGTGGCTCCGGTAGCACCCATGGCCAGTGCCTTGCGGATGGTTTCCGTAGCGCCAGGACCACCGACGAGAACCAGGTCAACCGGATCGCCCGTCGGTTCGTTCAGGACGAGGGCTTCCTCCACTGCCGAGGCATCATAGGCATTGAGCACCATGCGACCGGTCTGAACAGTCGCTTGAACATCGGGCACCTGTTTGATACACACACAGAATTTCATCGACCGAATTGCGCTTTTTTCTATTTTGTGCCTGCTGGCGGGGCGGTTTCGAATGGCACGACGCCGGGTCGCCCCTGTGACGAATAAGGTACAAAGTACCCTGCCGCCTTCAAACCCAAATCATCCCGGCGAGAGCATGCATTTTCTGCGTACGAGACCCCTTCTCCTCTTCAAGACCGCCTTCCTTGTGGCAGCCCTCACGATCGGGGCACGAGATGTGCGTGGCCAGTTGATGGATTCACGGCTTGGTCTCGGTTTCAACGCCCTCCTGAGTGCAGAGAACGGTTTCGGAATGGGTTTCCGCGGGCGGTTGTCCACTCCTGTCAATGCGGACCTTTCCTTCGCGCTTGACGCCGGTCTGACCGGGTTCATCCTGGGAGGTCGTGACGACGCTGTTTGGATATTCGACCCGCAGGCGTCCGTCATCGTGACCTTGCCGGGCGTGGAGAAGGCCCCCTACCTGCTGACAGGGATCGGCGGGTATCTCGACCCATCGGACAGCGGGGACACCCTCACCGGTCCCACCCTGCATGCGGGTGTGGGCTGGGTCAAGCCGCTCAGGGAATCCGTGCTGTTCTACGAGGTTGTTCCTGCCTTGGTTATCGGTGCGGAGAAAGTGGCCGTCGCGATCCCATTCCGTATCGGCGTGATATTCTGAGCGGGCCTCAAAGGGCAGTAACCCGCCTCCGACTCCAATTCCCGGGCACTCCGCATTGACTGGCATCTATATCCACATTCCCTTCTGCGCCCAGCGGTGCACGTACTGCGACTTCTATTTCGTAACCACAGCGACCAGCCATGCGCCGTTCGTTGAAGCCTTGTGTGCCGAAATACGATTGCGGGCCTCTGCGTACGCCTCCAGGGATCCCGTGGGAACCATATATATAGGTGGTGGCACGCCCTCCCTTCTGCACCCCGAGGATCTCGGTCGCATCATCGCCACACTGAACGATACATTCGACTGTACTCACGTGCAGGAGACGACCATCGAGGTCAATCCTGAAGATGTTACCCCGACCTATCTGGCAGCACTCCGAGGCCTTGGTATCGACCGTTTGAGCATCGGTATACAATCCTTTTTTGAGGATGACCTCCGATTCATGAACAGGATTCATGACGCCAAGCAGGCCCGGTCCGTGGTCACATCGGCCCGGGATGCAGGTTTTGACAATGTATCCATCGATCTGATTTTCGGACTCCCCGAGCAGCCGCCCGAGTATTGGTCAGCCAATCTGGAGATTGCGGGCTCTCTGGATGTGCCCCACATTTCTACGTACGGCCTGACAATCGAGGACGGGACACCACTCAAGAACAAGGTCCAACGCGGTCTCGTGGAGGCAGTACCCGAGGAGGACATGAGTGATCAGTTCCGATTCACCATCGATTACCTGCGTGAGCGTGGCTATGAGCACTACGAAATCTCCAGCTTCGCCAAACCGGGTCACCGGGCTGTCCACAACCACCGGTATTGGTCCCACGCCAATTATCTGGGTTTCGGACCGTCTGCACATTCCTTCTGGTGGGGCGCCTTGCCTGCCTCACGGTGGGCGAACATCCGCAATCTGCGTCGATACCAGGCATTGCTGACACAACACGTTGCTCCCGTGGATGAGAAGGAGCATGTGTCCATCGACGCCCTGGCCGATGAGTACATCATGCTGCGGTTGCGTACCGCTGACGGCCTGGACCTTGAAGAACTGGAGTCCCGGTATGGCGTTGACCTGCTCACCGACCGGGTGGACGAACTGGCCGACCTTGAGACCAGCGGTTTCATCCAACCCATCCGCAATCACACTGTCCGCTTGACAGATCTTGGTAAAACCGTATGCGACTCCGTAACAGCTCGATTACTGCCAGGGTAACGTTTTCGACCGCATTACTGGTCATGGTTGCATTTCTGGCCGGGTGTACCTCGGAGACTACACAAGAGGGCGCCATGCAGACAGATATTGCGTTTACACCAGAGGGGGTGCTGGATTTCGTACGTCCAGACAGCAGCGTCATCTCCCGAATCCTCATCGAACTGGCTGAGACGCCTCAGGAACAGGCACAGGGCCTGATGTACCGGCGCTCCCTTCCCGACCGAGGCGGTATGCTGTTCGTTGACGCGGTGGCGTCCATGCGCTCCTTCTGGATGAAGAACACGCCCCTGTCCCTGGATATCATATTCGTCGATGCTGATGGGGACATTGTCAACATCGTCAAACGTACGACGCCTTACTCGGAGGATTACATAGAGTCCACCGGACCAGCCCAGTATGTTGTTGAAGTGCGTGCGGGTTTCACTGATCGGTATGGCATAACGGCGGAAGATCGCATTCGTTGGCGCCGCCAATCATTCGAAACAGAGCCAACGTCATGAACCGACTCCCATCATCATGAACCGAATCATTGCCTTGCTTGTCATCGCCGCAACCCTTTCGGGCTGCGAGCCGGAACCACCCGAAGCACCCGCCGACGAAGCCTCCCAGGTCAGCATACCCTTCCGCCAGGACGGTACGTTGACCATCGAGCGGGATGGCGACGTGTATCTGACGCTGGATATTGAGATAGCGGATACGGATTCATCCCGGAGCCGGGGCCTGATGCAGCGCGATGGCCTACCTGTGGACTCAGGAATGTGGTTCATTTTTGACCAGGAGTCTGAGCAGGGCTTCTGGATGGCGAATACACGCATGGCCCTTGATCTGATCTTTGTGCGCTCTGACGGCAGGATCCAACATATTGCCCGCTATATCCAGCCCATGCGCACGGAAACGGTGCCGTCGAACGGCCCGGCCCAATACGTGCTCGAAGTAGAAGCCGGGTACAGCGACTCGTACGGGATCCTGGAGGGCGATGTCATTGCATTCGAACGCAACGCTGGAGACGAGAGCCCCTAGATACCGGAAGGCCCTGATCGTACGCTTCGTTTCGACCTATTAGAGGCCTCTCCCGGACCACCCGCATCCCGCGGGTGCCAGGCCCAGACAGCGAGCATCCTAGAGTCCGAAACTCTCTCCACAGGCACAGTTGCGCACCGCCTGTGGATTGTGGAAATGGAACCCCTTCCCTTCCAGCCCATCGCTGAAATCCAGGGTTGAGCCGGACAGGTACGCTGCACTGCGCTGATCGATGATGACCCGGAAGGGACCTTCTTCCAGCAGCAGGTCACTATCGTTCTTGTGGGTATCCCAGCCGAGGTCATAGGTCAGCCCTGAACATCCCCCGGGAATGACTGCAATCCTGAGATAGGTGGTTGCAAGACCCACCTCCTCTCGCTGTGCCGTCTGTCGCAGGCTGGCCACGGCGGCATCGGTGATTTGAATCACTTTGTCTGTTGTGGTATCCATCACAAAAAAACCAGTCTACAACGTGTTAGGAGTCCGACACAGCTGTGCGCCCGAGCCGGCATTGGCGCATTGAAATCAGGTGTAATGATCGGCGCCGACGGATCACGTAATCCCGAGGTTGGCGGCTGTTCCCGCGCGGCCGGGACGACCTCTGTGAAGACTGGATCCATTCGACGCGAAGCCCGAAACCAACACGGGATCCCGGTCTTTATTTAGATTCGATCCAAACAAGAGATGTCAGCCGACCGGGCCGTGCCACAGCCCCGGTCGAAGCCTGATCGGACATTCACCCCGAACAAGCACCCATGAGCGAAAACGGAACCGAGCTGCTTCACGAAGTAGCACAAAGCGAGTACAAATACGGATTCGTCACCGACATCGAATCCGACAAAGCACCGGCCGGTCTCTCCGAGGAGACCATCCGCTTCATATCTGCCAAGAAAGACGAACCGGAATGGCTTCTGGAGTGGCGCCTCAGGGCGTTTCGCCACTTTCAGTCCCTCGTAGAAGAAGGCGACGGGGTTCCGGAATGGGCACATTTGAATATCCCGCCGATCGACTTACAGGCCATTTCTTATTACGCAGCGCCAAAAAAGAAGCCGGAATACGATTCCCTTGACGAGGTCGATCCGGAAATCATCGACACGTTCAACCGACTCGGCATCCCATTGGCAGAACAGGAGCGGCTCGTCGGTATTGCCGTGGATGTTGTCATGGATTCGGTATCCGTCACCACCACCTTCAACAAGGAACTGGAAAAGAACGGCATCATCTTCTGCTCGTTCTCAGAAGCCGTACACAAGCATCCCGACCTGGTCCGCAAGTATCTGGGAAGCGTAGTCCCCCACACGGACAACTTTTTCGCCGCACTCAACTCCGCTGTCTTTTCGGACGGTTCGTTCTGTTACATCCCCAAAGGAGTCAAATGCCCTGTGGAGCTTTCCACGTATTTCCGCATCAATGAGTCGGGAACGGGACAGTTTGAACGGACACTGATCGTAGCGGACGAGGACTCCTACGTGTCCTATCTCGAAGGGTGTACGGCGCCCCAGCGCGATGAGAACCAGTTGCACGCAGCCGTCGTGGAAATCGTGGCCCATGATGACGCTGAGGTCAAGTACTCGACCATCCAGAACTGGTATCCTGGCAATAGCGAAGGGGTTGGTGGTATCTACAACTTCGTGACCAAGCGCGGCATCTGTTCTGGAGACCGGTCCAAGATCTCATGGACCCAACTCGAGACAGGATCATCCATCACCTGGAAATACCCGTCATGCATTCTCAAGGGGGACGACTCGGTTGGCGAGTTCTATTCGGTGGCCTTCACCAAAGGAAAGCAGCAGGCCGATACGGGCACCAAGATGGTACACATCGGCAAGAACACGTCGTCCACCATCATCTCCAAAGGTATCTCTGCCGGCAACAGCCAGAACTCCTACCGTGGACTGGTCAAGGTCAACCGCGGAGCAGAGAATGCGCGCAATTTCAGCCAGTGTGACTCCATGCTCCTCGGGGATCGGTGCGGCGCACACACGTTCCCCTACCTGGAAATCAACAATCCTACGGCCAAGGTCGAACACGAAGCAACGACGTCCAAAATCGGAGAAGACCAAATCTTCTACTGCCTGCAGCGTGGCATCAGCGAGCAGGACGCCATCAAGCTCATCGTGAACGGGTTCGCCAAGGAAATCCTTGCCATGCTCCCGATGGAATTTGCCGTAGAGGCCCGCAACCTGTTGGCCATTGAACTAGAAGGAAGCGTCGGTTGACCCGGCGACCCAACCACGCCTCATCTACCTAACTGAACCAAACAACCATGCTCACGATCAAGAACCTCCACGCCAGTATTGAAGAAGTCGGCACAGAAATCCTCAAGGGCCTGGACCTGACCGTCAACGCCGGTGAGGTGCACGCCATCATGGGTCCCAACGGCTCCGGAAAAAGCACCCTTGCCTCCGTTCTCGCTGGCCGCGAAGACTATGAAGTTACCGATGGGTCCATCGACTTTGACGGACAGGACCTGCTGGAAATGGAAACGGATGAGCGGGCGCGCGAAGGCCTCTTTCTGGCGTTCCAGTACCCCGTTGAACTGCCGGGCGTCTCGATGTCCAACTTCCTGAAGCAGGCTGTCAATTCAGTCCGTGAGCACAAGGGCGAAGAGCCGCTCTCCGCCGGCGACTTCCTGAAGCTCATGAAGGAGAAAGCAGCCCTCGTGCACCTTGATCCGGCCCTCAAAGCCCGCTCGGTCAACGAAGGGTTCTCCGGCGGCGAGAAAAAGCGGAATGAGATTTTCCAGCTGGCCATGCTCAATCCAAAGCTGGCTATCCTCGATGAGACGGACTCGGGACTCGATATCGACGCCCTGCGCATCGTCGCAGACGGTGTGAACCAACTGCGTAGCGACGACCGGGCGTTTGTGGTTATTACCCACTACCAGCGTCTGCTCGATTACATCGTACCAGATTTCGTTCATGTACTGGTCGACGGCAAGATCGTCATGTCCGGCGGAAAGGAGCTGGCGCTAGAGCTCGAAGAAAAGGGATACGACTGGATCAAG
>JAFMNH010000139.1 GCA_017859335.1 Rhodothermales bacterium
ATGGAGTGTTGCTGCTTTTCGATTTGATGTGGCGCTTTTCGAACGTCCACTCGGTCGTCGCGTCGAAAATGGTCAGGTTGGCCGGAGCACCTTCCTCCAGTGCAGGCACCGGCAGGCGCAGGATCTCCCGGGGCGCAATGGTTACCTTGTGGACGGCTTTGTGCAGGGACAGGACTCCGGGCGCAATGATCTCCCGGCCTGTCAGGCCCCAGGCCGTCTCGAGGCCCAGGATGCCGAACGGCGCAGCCACATACTCGACCTCTTTCTCGAATGACGCGTGCGGCGCGTGATCGGTGCAGATGGCGTCGATCGTACCGTCCTTGAGTCCTTCCTTTACGGC
Organism: Rhodothermales bacterium; assembly: GCA_017859335.1. Lineage (GTDB taxonomy): Bacteria > Bacteroidota > Rhodothermia > Rhodothermales > UBA10348 > JAAZVD01. The sequence goes on from JAFMNH010000139.1 coordinate 341, forward strand.
CTCGATGTCAGCGGCGGTCCGCAGGGGCGGATGCATCTTGGTATTCGTATCGAAATCCCGTTTTTCGACCTCGGCATCGGTCAACGTGAAGTGATGCGTGCAGACTTCGGTCGTGACATTGATACCCTTGGCCTTGGCCTGACGTACGAGTTCAATGGCACCAGCGGTCGAGATGTGCGCCACATGGACGTGGCCCCCCGTGTACTCGGCCAGCAGGATGTCCCGGGCAATCATGATCTCCTCGGAGATGGTCGGAATGCCTGGCAGGCCAAGACGCGTGGACACTTCGCCTTCGTGCATGTGACCCTTGGGACCAAGCGGCAGGTCTTCCTCGTGATTGATGATGGGCTTGTCCAGCATGCGGCTGTACTCGAGGGCATGCCGCATCAAACCTGTATCCTGCACCGGATCGCCATCGTCGGAGAATGCCACGGCCCCTCCCGCAGCCAGATCAGCCATCTCCGCCAAGCTCTCTCCCTTGCGATGCTTGGAGACACAGGCAATTGGATGCACGTCCACCGGTGTCTCTTCGGCCCGCTCGATGATGAACTCCACCACATCGCGCGTGTGGATGGGTGGATCGGTGTTCGGCATGCAGGCTACGGCCGTGAATCCGCCAAATGCAGCGGCTGCGCAACCCGTCTTGATGGTCTCCTTATGCTCGTATCCAGGCTCCCGCAAGTGCACATGCATGTCCATCCAGCCTACCGAAACGAACTTCCCGGTGGCGTCATAGACCGGGACCCCCGCTGCCTCCAGGTCCGCGCCGATACCCGCGATCAGCCCTCCCTTGATGAGCAGGTCGGCCTGCGTCTCGGTTCCGGTTCCAGGATCGATCAGGGTGCCCCCCTGAATCAGGAGGTCGGGTGTGGACGTGACAGTCATGACGGAGGCGGCCAAACGGGAGTACAGGGCGAAGAACGAACCGTCCCACGTACACACCAAAAAGCGCAAACAGTGTAGCGGGCGGCTTCTGAGAAGGTACGCACCGAATCGTCATCAATCAGGCATGAGACCGTGGAAAAGCGATGTATCCGACGCTACATTCCCGTTCAATCATCCGGATCGGCCCCAATAAATCCATGAGTGACGCGACCATAGACCCCTCCCTCGCCACGACCAGGGCCATCATACATCTGGACCGTTTGCGGGCCAACGTGGACACTATCCGCACGCGCATGCCGGGTATCCGGATGATGGGGGTGGTCAAGGCCGATGCCTATGGTCACGGGGCTATCGCGGTAGCACGTGTCCTGGAGGATGCCGGCATCGAGCACCTGGGCGTAGCCACTGTGGCCGAGGGCCTGCACTTGCGCCGCGAGGGTATTGAAACAGCTATCATGGTCTTCGCTCCGATCCGACCGGATTGGGTCACCGCGGCAACTACTGCCTGCCTCGATGTCGTTGTGGACGGAGGTGAGAGCGTAAGGGCAGCCGCCTCGTCTGCCGGGCGGCTGCGTTGCCACCTGAAAGTGGATACCGGGATGGGTCGTCTGGGGCGCGTGCCGAAGGACGCAGTGGATGTGCTTCGAGCCATCGAACATGCTCCCAATCTGGACCTGGGGTCCATCTGGACCCATTTCGCCCGTGCTGACGAGCCCGATTCCGATGCCACCGACCGGCAAATGGACCGTTTCGATGCGTTCATAAGCGGACTGGGCGGTTCGCCGGCCCCACTGCATGTGGCAGCCAGCGCCGGTGTTTTTGCGCATCCGCGCAGCGTGGACCCATCCCGCTATGACCTGGCCCGAGTGGGTATTGCCATGTACGGACTGCTGGATCTTCCGGACCGGGAGCCAACCGCAACGGGGCTGCAACCCGTCATGGAGTTGGTCAGCCGCGTTACCGCGCTCAAGAAGGTATCCGCAGGTACGCCTGTCTCCTACGGTAGCCGCTGGACCGCACCGAGGGATACGTGGATTGCCACCGTAGGCGCGGGCTATGCCGATGGTGTCTCCCGGCACCTGTCCAATGTGGGCGCTGTTCGCATCAGGTCAGGCGTGTATCCGATCGTGGGCACGGTCTGCATGGACATGTTCATGGTGGATATCGGTCCCGAGGAAGGCATGGTGGACCTCGGAGATGATGTCATCCTCTTCGGGGCACAGGGCCCGACGGCCTTTGACGTGGCCCGTCAAACGGATTCCATCACCTACGTCCCCATTTGTGCGGTTTCGGCTCGCGTGCCCCGCATGCTGGCCTAGACCCTGAGAGGCGGCGTACTCAAGAGCGCAGTCGATGCGCGGCGTGTGGGCAAGGCAGTGCGCGTCTACCATGCACGGCGTGTCAACCCTCCAAAAGCACCCGCGGCCATCGTAACCTTTCAGGTTGTAAAGACACTGTAGTATATTCTGTCCTCTATGGGGAGTCGTGCCGCAGCCAACGCAGGCGCGAGTTTCCCGAACAAGCACTACACCGCTGTTGTCATGGCAAGCACTTTTGACCCGTCCCAGTTGCACATCCTCCTCGTAGATGACGAAGAAGATGTCGTCGAGGTGGTATCGCACTTCCTGGAGCAGGAAGGATTCAACGTCCACAAAGCCTACTCCGGAAACGACGCACTGGAAAAAGCCACGCCAGAAATTGACTTGATCGTTCTGGATATCATGCTTCCTGAAATGGATGGCTACGAGATCTGTCGCCGCCTGCGCTCTCGCGTGGAGACCGAAACCATCCCGATCGTTTTCCTTTCGGCGAAAGGCGAAGAAGACGACCAGATCAAGGGTCTCATGCTCGGCGCCGATGCCTACCTGACCAAGCCGGTTTCTCCGCAGGTCATCGTGGCTCACGTCAAGGCGGTCTTGCGCCGTAGCGGTATCGAGGAGAGCAGGACGCTGCAGGTCAAGAACCTGACCATTTACGAGGATGAATACCGCGCCTCGCTTGATGGCAAGGACCTCGGCCTGACCCTGACCGAATTCGAACTGGTTCGGTACCTGGTTCGCCACCCACGCAAAGCCTTCACCCGTCAGCAGCTTCTGGAGACCATCTGGAAAGATGCCATGATGGTCACCGAGCGGACGGTGGATGCCCACATCAAGAACCTCAGGGAGAAACTGGGCTCGTTTGCCCAGCACATCCAGACCGTTCGTGGTGTCGGATACCGCTTTGTGGAAGAGGGCTCGCTGGAAGAAGCCTAGAACGGCATAACCACCCGCTTTCAGGGTACGAGACCCATGTTGGAACGACTCGTCGAGCGCATCTTTCCCACGCGCGCTTCGACGCAGACGTGGATGATCCTTACGCTGCTTCTGGTCGTCGGCATCGCCGTCGCGGCCGTGGGGTTGTACATCACGTTTGTGTTGCGCAGCGAGGTTCAGATTGCTTACCAGCAGACCATGCTGCAGCAGATGTCCCGGGTAACCTCCATTCTGGAGTCGGACCAGGAGGCAACGCGTCAGTACGATCAGGTGCGTACCATGACCCGCTTCGGCGATCTGCGTATTACCATCGTGCAGGATTCGGTAGTTCTGGACATGGAGCGCGGGAGCGTGCGCAGCGATCAAGACCTGATTCAGCAGCCCGGGATGACCATTCCGAAAGGCTCTGATTTCCACTTTGCCCAGCAGGAAGTGGACGGCAAGGCCACCTATTTCACGACGACCCGAACGCCCTCCGGACTGCTCGTTCGTGTAGCCCAGCCGCGCCCCCCGCTATTCGGCCTGATCGGGCGTTTGCAGTTCACCCTGATTGTAGCCATGGTCATGGCCCTGCTGCTGGCCGTGTTCGGAAGTTGGATTGCGGCACAGCGGGTCACGCAACCCCTCGTTGCGATACGTAACTCCGCTGCGGCCATTTCGGAGGGCAAGCTGGATGAGGAGATTTTCGTTGACTCCCGGGCAGCTGAATTCCAGGATCTGGCCAAGAGCCTGAACCTGATGTCCGATACGTTCAAGGAGAAGATCGACGAACTGCAGAAAATGGCAGCCCTCCAGAACGAGTTCATCGGCAACGTGTCCCACGAAGTCAGAAATCCCATCTTTGCAGTAGGGGGATATCTCGAGGCACTGGGTTCGGACAGCCTCGATGCAGAAAAGCGCAAGTTCTATGCAGAAAAGGGTCTGACCAATCTCGAACGACTCAACAACCTGTTCTCTGACCTGATCGAAATTGCCCGCCTCGAATACCGCGAGGACCTGATCAAACCATCGGTCTTTGAGCTGAGCGAACTGCTTGA
>JAFMNH010000140.1 GCA_017859335.1 Rhodothermales bacterium
CGGAAAGATCCAGCAGCGTATAGCTGTTTACCGCGGCCATGGACGTGTTCATGACCTCGAAGCGGAAGTCAGGGTGCATGCGCTGCAGATGCGTCTCTACCACATCGGCCAGATCCGCAGCGAAGTAGTACGGCCATCCTGCTGCCGTGGAGCCACCCTGAAGCACGAGCCGGAAGGTCGAGTCGGACCTTGGCTCACTGAACCAGTCGAACGGGATATTGGGCAGGTTGCGGATTGAGTTGAAGTAGCGGGCGGACACGTCTTCCCTCGGCTGGACGTAGCCGGGGTAACCTTCGACCGGTTCAATCAACGGGGGGTAGGCTCCAAAACGAGCCAAGCGCAATCCGCCTTCAAGGATGACCAGCAACAGTAAGGGAAGCAGAAGGGCCGAAACAGAGAAAGCCAAGCGTCGCGAACTCGACAACGCTGGATGGTCAGGGTCGCTGGGCTTCTTTCCTGATGATCTGAGTGGATTCGCTCTCACATTCGGGACGATTTTTGAGGTGTACTCCTTGCCGGGTATTCTTGTTCAATTGCCTTCCCGCTATGTCTGGCGTTAGCCAAGTAAATTCTAGGGAAAACAAAAAGCCCCCCGATCTTGCGATCAAGGGGCTTTCCAGTGTGGCGAGAGAGAGACTTGAACTCTCGACCTCCGGGTTATGAATCCGACGCTCTAACCAGCTGAGCTACCTCGCCGAATGCTGTGCCGTGCGGAGGAGACCGCTGCTGGCAAAGCGGGGCAAAAATACAGCATCGGACGGCCAGCAACAACGCCTCGTTTGCACCGGGTCGCTGATCCGCGCCATTTTCACGTGCGCCACTCCGCCATATGGCGCTATCCCAGGCGAATCCATGTGTAGCCGGGATCCGCCGGCGCGTCATTCCGTCTCAGAGCCATGGCACTTGAATCCATCATCGGGCAGGAACGGGTTTCAAAATCCCTGAAAAGGACCCTTTCATCGGGGCGTATTGCGCATGCCTACCTGTTTCATGGTCCCGAGGGATCTGGAAAAGCGGCAGCGGCGCTGGCTTTTGCCCGCGCTCTGCAGTGTGAGCACCCTGTCGATGGGGATACGTGTGGTCGGTGTGCCTCATGTTCAAAGGCCGCTCGGGGCATGCATCCCGATATCCATGTCCTGATGCCGGTGACGAAGGATACGGATGAGGAGGAGAGGGGTCGGCGCATCCAACTGCTGTACGAGGATCCCTACCAGCCCGCGGACATGCAGTCCCTTCCAAGTTTGGATGGCTCCTCGGGCGCATCGAACAAGCAGATCATCTATTCACGCGGGCAGGTGCAGAAATGGCTGCAGCGTCCGATGAGTTTTCATCGCGTCGAGGGTCAGTACCGCGTGGCTGTCATATTGGCGGCAGACAAGATGCGTGAGGAAGGAGCGAACGCATTCCTGAAGCTTCTGGAGGAGCCCGGAAAACGCTCCGTATTCCTGCTCTTGACCCATCGGATTGACCATCTGCTGCCAACGATTCTGTCCCGTTGCCAACAGATCCGCTTTGATGCCCTTGAATCTCCTGTCATCGAAAGGGCCCTCATGGATCGGGGCGCAGAACCCGCGATGGCCGCCATGCTGGCCCGTATGTCCGGTGGTTCGTTGCGCCGGGCCATCGCGATGGTAAGCGATGAGGATGTCATGGCGGTACGGGATGCCGTGCTCCAGTTCCTGCGGCAAAGCTACGTGGGGAAAGGAGACTCGGTTGTTTCCTTGGTGGACCGATTGGCACGGCCCGGCAGGGAGGGGGTAAAGTTCCAGTTGGACCTGCTGCTGGGTATCCTGCGTGATCTGCTCATACTGCAGCAGGCCGGAAATACTGATCTGGTCGTGAACATCGATCAGATTGACACGCTTTCAAAGTTCGCATCCAACCTGCCGCATGCCCGTCTGGATGTGATGATCGAGTCTGTTGAACAGACGATGATGGTCGTTGAGCGCAACATCAATGTTCGTTTGGCCCTTGTGACGCTCTCGCGCTCCCTGGCAGCGGCCATGCGAGGCGAACAGGCAGGTGTGATTCCTTTGGAGCTGGTCACCGGGTAAAAGGGCATCGCACGTGAGGAAGCATGCCTGCGCCCGTGGTTGCCAGGCCGGGGTGAACCGCCGGTGTTACTGTTCCAGATCGTCCAGTGGTCCGATACTTTCGAGGATATCGTCAGCGGAGCTGCGGTGCAGCGCCAGGATGGCTCCGTGGGGGACGATGAGGTAGGGTTTCTCTTCGAATTCGATCTCAATGGCCTCTTTTCGCATGAAAAAAGCATGGTCACCCGCTTCTGCCTGCAGTGGCAGATACCGCACCGCTTCACGGTTCTGGGACCACGGCTCCCCCTCGGAGAATTCTGGATTCGGAATGGTGTAACCCGGGCCCGTGCTGACCACGCGGCCGCTCTGGACGCGTTCCTGCTCGGCAACAGAGGCTGGCAGGACCAGGCCGGAGTTGGTTTTCCGCTCTCCCTCGTCCGGTGCAATCAGCACACGGTCACCCACCATGATAAGTTCTCCCATCCTCTTCAAAGGCCGCTCCCGGGCCGTATTGTTATGAATGTCAGTTCGTTGTAAGCCGCTGCAGGATATCCACGTATCGATCGATGGCCTGATCGCGGTCGTAGAAGGCGCCGCGCTTTGCGGCCGCTGTGCTCCAGCCGGTGTACTGGTCCGGATGGTGGCGGGCAATGTGAAAGAAGGTCGCCAGGGCGTCGGAATGCTCCCATGATGCTACGAACCCAACGCCGTGCTGCAGGACCTCCTGACCCAGAGGTCCATCGGGATCGCAAACGGCCAGGATAGGCGCGGCGGAGGTCATCCCGGGAATGAGCTTGGATGGCACAAACGAACTACCGGCACCTGGCTGTTCCGTTATGACATAAGCATCGGCCCAGGCCAGCTTCGCGGCCAGGCCTGCTTCGTCTGTGAGGTCGCCCATGGAAAATCGGGCATCCTGCGCTTGATTGATCCATGACCGGATCTCCTCTGCTCGGCCGCCTGCTCCTTGGATCCGGAATTCAAAATCGTGATCGGAAGCCGCCAGCCATGTGCAGAAAGCCAGCAGATTCTGCTTTCCGCCGATATTTCCCGAATAGAGCAGCCGAACGGGTCGTTCATCCGGTATGGGGCTCCGCGGTCGGGCCCCCCTCAGGTGGGTGGCCAGGGATCCGTGCATCCAGTTGGGCACGAAATGCACGTCCTCGGGCGCTCCGGGAATGGCTTTGAGAGCCTCGATCATGGGCTGTGATATGCTGCTCCAGCACCCTGCACCCCGAAACAGCGCGTTCTGAACGTGTTCCAGCAGAGAGGTATTCTGGGCAATCCCACCGGCGGCCGCTGCTTGGGCCGAGAGGTCCTGTACATTGAGCCACAAGGGAGTCCTCGAACGTCGGGCTCCCCATCCGGCATAGGCTACTGCGCCAACGAGCGGGCAGAACACCAGAATGGCATCGAAAGCTCCCCTTCGGATGGGCCTGCGCATCAGGGACAGGAAGAAAGAAGCCTCATACAGGAGGCGCTGCAGGAAGCTGTTGGGATCTGACGGGATATACAGGCCAAACCGCTCAACGCGTACGCCATCGTCGTCTTCGTGGCGAATCTTCCAGCCATTCTGGCCACTTTTATCCTTCCACTCGGGGTAGTAGGGGTAGGCGCATCGGACGGTCACGTCCCACCCGCGCGCCTTGAGTCCCTGACATAAATCGGCAAAAAGCACACCACCGCCCAAATCAGGGCGATATACATTGACGACCACCAGGATGCGAGGCGTAGGCGGGATTCCAGGCGCTGCGCCAGTCGATGTAAGTAGCTGCGTCACGGGATGCGTGCAGGGCAGATGGATCAGGTTCCCCGGTGGCCGGGGCAAGGCGTGGCTCGGGCAGGGCCCGGACAGGCTGGAGCGCCTGACGTACGGATAAAAAAATAGCACAGCACGGATACGCGCTGTGCAGATTCAGTGTGGAATCTGTCAGGACCTGCGGTGGGCAACAGGTTACGGATCCTGGACTATCCGTTGTATCAGAGCAACTGGAAAACCGTCAGGATGAGCAATCCAACGGCTCCTGCGCCGAACGTCAGGGCTTTGATGGCCCGGTCGACCGGATTTCGCATGATGGGGAGGGTTCGGTATGGAGCGCCTCCGGTGTGAGCGGTACCGGAAGCAGGCACCTGAAATCGCTGCCTGGGGCCTCGTTTCGGGTGAGGTCAATATACATACACATATATACGTGTACAACTTGTATACATATTTATGCCAAAGTACCTGATAATGGACCCTGAAGTCGATTTGATACCGTTACAACCTGTTTATACAGATACTACCGTCCAAGAAAAAGCCCGGGAAGACATCGTGTCTTCCCGGGCTGGGGATACATGTATGGTTATACATGGATGTAATTATACGTAGTCAAAAAGGACCACGGTTACCACTCGTTTTCGTCTTTGGATACGGTCATATCTACGGGTACGGGGTAATTCCGGGAGAAACAGGCGTCACAATAGCCATGCTTCCCG
>JAFMNH010000045.1 GCA_017859335.1 Rhodothermales bacterium
TTTGCCATGTTCGGGGCCAATGAGGCGTGGGACGGCGATCCGGAAGGATTCCGCGATCACCTTCAGAGCTGGTTGGACAGTACGTTGGTCAAGCCGTATTCGGATAAAGGCTCGCCGACGGTGGTCCTCTTCTCCCCGATTGCGCATGAAGACCTGGGTACGGAAGATCTCCCTGACGGTGCATCCCAGAATGAGCAGCTGAAGGCCTACACGGAGGTGATCCGCGAGGTAGCCCAGATCAACAGCGTGCCTTTCGTGGATCTATTCGATGCATCGAAACGCCTGTACTCCCGGGCGGACGAGCCTTTGACCATCAACGGTATCCATTTGACCACAGAGGGCAACCGGCAGCTTGCTGATGTCATCATCCGTGAACTGCACGGTAGCGTGCCGTCTGCCTCCGAGGAGCGCATCGAAATGGTAAGGCAGGCCGTGCTGGACAAGAACTGGCACTGGTTCAACCGCTACCGCGCCACGGATGGTAACGATGTGTGGGGCAGCAGGTCCCTGCTCACCTTTAACGACCAGACCAACTTCGAAGTCCTGCAGCATGAGCTGGTGCAGTTGGACCTGATGACGGCGAATCGGGATCCGGTCATCTGGGCGGCGGCACGCGGAGAGGTGCTGACGGCCGATGATTCCAATGTGCCGCCGCCCATTCCCGTTGAATCGAATCTGGATGAAGAGCAGGTGCAGAACGGCGTCAGCAAGGTCGGCAAGCCCGAATACCTGACGCCGAAAGAGGCCATGGCGCAGATGGAATTACAGGATGGTCTCGAAATCAATCTGTTTGCTTCGGAGGAGATGTTTCCCGAGCTCGTGAACCCCGTTCAATTGGGTGTGGACACGCGCGGAAGGATGTGGGCCGCCACGTGGGCTACCTATCCAAAATGGGAGCCGACCAAGGCCATGGACGACCGTCTGGTCATCTTGCCGGACGAGGACCGCGATGGCGTGGCCGATACGCTCATCACGTTCGCCTACGTCCACAACCCGACCGGATTCGAATTCTGGAACGGTGGCGTGCTCGTAGCTTCGCCCCCCAACATCCTCTACCTCGCGGACACCGACGGGGATGACGTGGCCGATGTCCGCATTCCCATGATGGGCGCCATCGGCTCGGCCGATACGCACCACTCGGCCAACAACTTCATGTACGGGCCTGACGGCTTCCTGTACTATCAGCGCGGCGTCTTCAACGTCTCAAACGTGGAGACGCCATGGGGACCGCCACAGCTCTCGGATGCATCGGCCATGTACCGCTGGAATCCGCGTACGCATGCTTTCAGCTACCACGCTGCCAACCCGCCCAATGCGCACGGCAGCGACTTTGACTACTGGGGCTATCACTACGCGACGGATGCGACCGGCGGACGTGCCTATCAGGTCAAGACCGACCCGGAGGGCACCTTTCATATGCGCAAGCTGCTGGACCACACCGTCCGCCCCGTCCCCTCGAGCGGCATCATTTCCAGTGAACACCTCGGACCGGCCTTCGAAGGCAATTTCATTATCCTGAACGTCATCGCCTTCCTTGGCATCAAGCAGTACACGCTGGATTACGATGTCGAAACGGGTAATGTCTCCGGCATCGAAACGAGCGACCTGCTTCGTACGGACGACCTGAACTTCCGCCCCTCGGACTTCGAGATAGGGGATGACGGCGCGCTTTTCGTGGCCGACTGGGCCAACGCCATTATCGGCCACATGCAGCACAACATCCGCGACCCCAATCGTGATCATGAACATGGCCGTATCTATCGTGTGACGCGGTCGGGCGCGCCGCTCTCCCAGCATGTGCCCATTGATGGCCGCCCGATCGAAGAACTGCTCGAAGCACTCGAACACCCGGTGAATGGTATCCGGCGGCGCGCCCGCGTGGAGCTCTCCGAACATGACACGGACGAAGTCATCGAAGCTGTTCAGAACTGGATCCTGAAAATGGATCCCAGTGACGAGGCCGACGCCCATCACCTCCTTGAGGCGCTCTGGGTCCACCAGCAATTCAACGTCGAGAACCGTGAGCTGCTGGCCCTCGTCATGAGTTCCCCCAACCCCCACGCCCGCATTGCCGGGCGGAACGTGCAGATCATGTGGGATGCGGACCTTTACACACCGGAAACCACACTCATCACCGCTGAGGCCAGCGCTGAACCCTCCTCGCCAGACGGGCGCCCAACGCCTCCCGAAGATGCCATCGTCATCCGCACGGTGACTGAGGAAATGCGCTACGACACGCCCTCCTTCCAAGTCAAACCAGGACAGGAAGTAGCTATATGGTTCGAAAATGCGGACTACATGCCGCACAACCTGGTGGTTGGAGAGCCCGGCTCATTCGAAGAAATCGGTGCGGCAGCCGATGCGCTCGGCGCGGACGGATTCGAGGTCCAATTCATCCCCGAGAACGACCGTATCCTTGCCTTCACCGACTTGATCGAATACGAGGGATGGCAGGTGCTGACCTTCACGGCCCCCGAGGCGCTGGGCGTCTACGATGTCCTGTGTACGTTCCCGGGCCACCGGCATTCCATGAACGCCAAAATGTGGGTGATAGAATAAGCGCTTGCTTTGGCGCGCGGCACATGCCGCGCGCCAAAGCAGGCCAATCGTTCAGCTCAATTCCGCGGCAAGCCCAATCCTTTCTGCCACACGTTCAGACCACATGCGATAGATCTCGGGTCCGGGATGAAATCCGTCGTCGGCCATCAGAGCGGGGTCTTCGGTGAAGTCGATATGGACGAAAGGCTGTCCGCGTCTGCGAGCCAGCCGCTCCAGCGCTCGCGTATACTCTTTGGCTTGCTGCCCAAGGACCCATCGCAGCGGTTGGGGAAGTGCGGGGAATCCATGGATGGGAGGCATTCCGGACAGGACGACCACGCCAATGCCAAATCGATCCTCAAGCAATTCGATCAAGGCTTCCTGGCGGCGGATCCAGGTTCGCGTGGATACGCCACCCGTGATATCGTTCACCCCCAGGCTGATCACGGCGACATCGTACGCGCCTGACGGCAATCGGCCGAGGCGTCGCAGGGTATGCTCGGTACGGGCACCGGTACGGGCTTCAACTCGGAAAGTCACCTTGAAATCAGACGCAAGCATCCGCGTTGTCTGGGCATAGAGCGTCCTATCCTGCGTTCCTGCCCCAACGCCTGCCATCGCCGAGTCACCCACGAACAAAATGCACAGGTCGCTGCCATTCCCGACTGTCCCCTCCCTTGGACCCTCCGGCTCTGTAAGCACAGGAATGGTCCGCCTGAGCGATGTGCCCTGCGAAATCAACAACGGGGCCAACAACAGGCCTGCCACCTTGTGAATCATACCGCCAATCGTTCTAAACTGAGCGCAGAATTGCCACCATCAGGCTGTTCAGTTTATCCGATTTCTCCGGTGTTACCACGGGACACGCATCACTTCCCGCCGTCTTTGAGGGTGATGATGATGGTGCTTCCCTGAAACGCGGAGACGCTGCTTCACACGGAAATGCACACAAGGACCCGCTTTTCCGTACAAACCCCACCCGACTCATGAATCGTCTACTGATCCTCCTGCTTGTTTTCGGCCTGACCGCCTGCAGCTCACAGCCCAAGGAGGCGGAGCTTGGGACTGATTCGCGCGTGGCCTACGCCCCCACTGCCGTCGATGAACTTCCGCCTGCCGTGCTTGGCAAAGGAGGCGACCTGCTGGGCGTCACAGTCAACTACGTCCCCGGCGACATGTCGACGGCTGGCTACCTGTCCGTGCCGCAGGGCGAGGGTCCCTTCCCTGCCCTCATCATCATCCATGAATGGAACGGTCTTGTAGACCGCGTTCGTCACATTGCGGATGATTTTGCCGCCGAGGGCTACATCACTTTGGCTGTCGACCTCTACAGCGGTCAGACGGGCACCAACCGTGACGAAAACATGGCACTTATGTCCGCTGCCTCTGGAGACATGGCTACGGTCATTGCCAACCTGAACTCAGCGGTGGCTTTCCTGAAGGAGCGTGACGACGTCACCGGCCGCGTCGGTGCCATGGGCTGGTGCTTTGGCGGTGGCATTGCCCTGTCCTTCGGCCTGGATGGCGTCGAGCACGAAGCCACTGCCATTTTCTACGGTCGATTGATCGATGATCCCGAGCGGCTGCAGCACATTGACCACGAGGTCTACGGCACATTTGCACGCCTCGACCAGGGGCCGGCCCCTGCGGATGTGGAAGCATTCGAAGCGGCTCTTGACGAGATCGGCATTGAAAACGACCTGCATATCTATGACGAGGTCGGTCACGGCTTCTGGCTCCGCATCGACGAAGATGTCTCCACGCGCGCCGAACCGGGCCTCGACGCATGGCAGCGCCTGAAATCCTATCTCGACCGGACGCTTCGCACCTCCTGATCATTTCCCATCTTTCAGAACATGCGCGGGGCGGCGCGGACCAAGTGTCCGCGCCGCCCCGCGTGGTATCAAGCCCGCTATGCGTTCGACTATTCCACCGTGATCGTGATCTTCTCGCTCACTACCGGTGGGTCGTGCGGGATGTGCAGATGATTGCCCAGCACGATCTGCAGCGTGTGTTGGCCGGGAGACAGCGCGAGCTCGGTGCTGGTCTGTCCCTTACCGAAATGGACGTGCAGGCTGTCAGCGGGAATCGGCATATCCAGCGCTGGAAGCTCATCCTGATCGATGATCAGATGATGGTGGCCGGAATACTCCTGCTCCGTACCAGCCGGAACTACATCCATCCCCTCAAGCCCGAACTCCACATTGAACGGACTGGAGACGGTATCCCCATTCTCGAGGTTTGCAAAGAAAATGCGCGCATCCGCCGCCGATGGGGACCGCAGATCGCCCATGGCCGTCGCGGCGGCGTCCTGGTCGGTCATTTCCGGAGCTTCTTGCTGACCACACGCAGCAGTTGAAATCAGCAAGGCAAATACGAGTGCGTATCGGGACATGTGTTGCGTCAGTGATGATGGATAAAGCCTTCCGGAAGATACGATGAACCGACCGCCGGTACGTTACGCTTTTGGTGTCTGGGGGTCATTTTTGCACATCCGCAGATTGTTGTACGACTTGTACATCGATTCGCGCATGACCCAAAACCAGCAAGTCAGGCTGTTGACACGTCCAAGACCAACACCAGAAGGCCTACAGGCTGACGACATCTTACACGAAGCCAAGGAGAGGTAAGAAATGAGATATGACCCTGTGTGGCGGTTGGAGAGCCCGCGTAATGCAGAGCGGCATCTCAGAAGTCACGAGAGAGAAAACATCCTTGTAGACCCGACGGCTGTTGCGGCAGCGTGTTTTTGTCCGCGATTACGGACCGATCTCACGAATCTGCTCAACAGCTCTCAGCTGGTGGGCCCGGGATCTCTTTCTTCCGATTGGACCAGGCTCCTCTCGCACATGCATCAGTCAAAACTCATATCGTTGAAGGCTGCTCGTGCTTGCATTTGCCTGCTGGAATCACTTCCCATTCGGATGGTGCCGATCAGACCTGACCGAATTTTCGAACGCGTGCGTCATACCGACCTGGACGCCCGGACAGCCACCTACCTCGAAGCAGCCAAAGAGACCCGGGCTGCCGTATTGACCATGGATACCAAAACGATAGCAGCCTGCCGCAGGTCGCACATTCCCAGATTCATCTATAACGGGCCTCACCAGTACGCTTGGAAAATCGGGAGAGGCAGATGAAAACGCACGGAGCATCCGAGGCCCGGAAGCACTTCTTCCAGTTGCTGGATAACAGCCAACGCGGGGAGGTCGTCAGGGTCATGCATCGGGACGGCAGATTGTTCGAACTGACCATGATTCCAGAGCTGGTTCGGTTTCCTGATTTCCATCCCGAAGACGTCTTGCCAACCGTACTCGAAATCGCCTCTTCATGGAGGGAGACCGTACGATAAGCACCCAAAAAAGGGCGGCGCCTGGAAGGCGCCGCCCTGGGGACGGTCGGACGGGAGTCCGATCGTCAAGCTCGAAGAGCTGTGCGGAATTACATGGCGGCTTCGACCGTCATGACACCACGCATCGTGCCGAAGTGGCCCGGGAAAGAGCACAGGAAGTCGTACGTGCCAGCGGCAGGGGCCGTGAACGTAAGGGTTGCTTCTTCGCCAGGACCGAGCAGTTCGGTGTGGGCCAGGACCCAAGCTTCCATGTCAGCCGGGATATATCCGGTAGCAGAAGCGCTGGCAGCGGCCACACCAAATTCCTGCACATCACCTTCGGTCAGGATGACCAGGTTATGCCCGCCCATCTCCTTGGCCATCTGGCCAACATTCTTGAGGATGATGGTCACTTCTTCGCCTTCGGTAACAGAAAACTCTGTTACCGAAAACTGAAGCATGTCCGTGGCTTCGATGACAATGGCGCCGCTATTTGCGGCCTCTGCGGACTGATCCGCAGTTTCAGCCGCTGCCGACGTGTCTGCCGATTCGCCGCCGCAGCCAACAATGAGGAGGCTCGCAAAAAGCAGCGCGAAAAGAGAGTTGGTGAATGTACGCATGGGTGCAATCGGTGTGAGTTGATGCAGGAAAACGTGCCGAGACCCCCGGTGGGCCTGCTGTATGGCCGTGATTACAGGTTTTTGTTGCTGCTGATCCGCAGGCAAGCATTGTTCATTGGATTTTCCAACGCCTGATGGGGTGACACGGCACTTCGTGGAGATGCAGGCCTGCACCCAATCACGGGCCACCTGCAGGCACATCCGACGTACGACCATCGGGATCGGCCATCAAATGAAAATGGATCAGGATATCGTCATGGGCTTTTACGAGACCCAGGAGCGCTGTCGGGGGATCTATACCAAAGTCGGTCATCCTGACCTCGAGGCTGCCTCGCCCGTGCAGTCGCTGCCCATCGTCCAGCCAGCCGGAGAGCTGAATCTCCATGTCGCGTGAAGCGCCGGCCAGCGTCATTCGGCCGTGCAAGACAACCCGGGGTCGACTGTCCTTCACGATGGATGCGGACGTATCCCATGGCATATCAATCTGGAAAACGTCCAGTCTGATCTCAGGAAAGGTGTCTGCTTGCAGCGCCTCCCTAAGGTCTCGATTCATTCTACGATTGTCGCAATCCAGATCGCGAATGGGTACGATCATTGAAACGCCGGGCAACGTAAAGCCGCGCCCTTCGATTTCATGATCAACTTCATGGTCGAATCGAAGGGTACCGGCTTCGCATTCGAAGGAGCTTAGTGTCGACGTACCCGCGAGCCAGAGCTGACTCGAAGGCGAGAGCACATAGCGCTGCGCTTGTGCTGACGCCGACCCGACAGCCAGCCAGGATGCGAGCAGGAGAACGACGATGGGTATGGATCCCTTTGGGTACATACGTGGATGCGGAACGGTACGAGGACGGGGGGCGCCGCAAGCGGCGCCCCCCGGGCCTCACGAGAACTGATCGTCCAGATAACTTCCAGGATCAGAAGGCCACGACACCTTCTACGGTGAACCCGTTGAATTTCCCGTCTTCCTGAATGGATCCCACAGGGAAGTCCTCATAGGTCTGCTGCGAATAGATGGCCTTGAGCAGAACATTCGGGGTCAGGAACCATCCGGCACCCGCCTGGACCCGATTCACAGTCACATCCGAAGGATAGCCAAACTCTCCGGAGACCGTGTTGTAGCGCAGACCGACGTAGACGTCATTCATTCGGTAGATGGCATCTACAGCCATCTGGTCTACTGAGCGTGTATCAGTCTCGGCTGCCGCTGCCCCTGTGGCTCGCTCGTAGACACCATGCAGCTCAAATCCCTGGAAGATGATCATGGGATTGACCTGGAAGGCCGTCACTTCGCTGCGGAAGCCAGGATTCATGCGGCCGTTCCGGAAATCATCCCCTGCGTTCTCGACCATGACATCGTAGTAACGGGATCCTGCCCGGTCTCCAGCATACAGGGTGTTGTTGAGGGATGCTGACGTGGTGTATACGGATCCGGAAAGTCGCACCCTCAGATCGTCGTTCAACTGCCGGTCGACACCGAGCTTTCCGATGTAGGCAAGTGCGCGATCGTCAGGACGCGTAATGGCTCCCTTGATCTCTCCGTTCGTGACGCCCACGACACCAAAGAAACCATTGTTCTGGATGGTAACATCCATCCCGATTTCCGTGGCAAAGGAGTCCATGATAAGATTCCCGACAAACGGGTTGAAGAGTGCGTTTCCGTTGTCCGTCCGCCGGAAGTGGGCATCGCCATAATTGATTTCAAAGTGGCCGGCGCGAACGGTCATGTACTCGAAGAGCTGATCAATGGCATCAATACCAAGCATCTCCATGCTGTTGACCTGCAAGTAGCCCCCTTTGACCCATGCCTCCGGGTGGTGCAGTGAAGACCAGTAGCTCTCGACGGCCACTGTTATTCCCTTGGCCAGGTGGGCTCCCATATTGAGATTTGCGGTTGCCAGGTTGAAACCGTTTCCGAGTTCGACCAGCGGCACGCCGCCTGCATTTTCATGATCCAGGGCCTGAAACTGCTGTGTGAACGCAGCCCCCCAGTACACTTCGAGACCGTTGAACGCAGCCAGATCGCCTTTGGGTGCTTCGAAGACCGTCAATCCGTCCGTAGACATGGGACGGGTATCCGGGCCGACTTGCGCGGTGGCCGTCAGGGCCATCAGCAATAGTGTTAAAAAGGCGATTAGGTTGTGTACGTAGCTGATTTTCATGATGCTCACCATGTGGAGGTTTGCGTTTTTGTTGGTTTTCTTCGGGTTCGGCGCCTACATGCTCGCAGCAATAACCACGAACCGGACAGTGACTTCGTCACCCGTCTTGAGGCGTCCTAGAAGAGCAGTGGGTGGATCAATACCGTAGTCTGTCTGCAACAGCTTCCGGGATCCCTCGAAGTGGATGGTCCCATCCGGTCGTTTCCGCCCCTGGGCCGTTAATTCAATGCATTGAGGAATACCCGCAATGGTCAACATGCCCGAGATGATCATGCTGAATGAACTGTCTACATCTGCCGTGACATCGGCCGCTTGCAAGCGGAAATCGATGGAATCTGCACCGTTTTTGCGTAGCGCATCGCTCAGCTTGCCGTTCATGATCCGCTTGCCACAATCAATGTCTTCCACCAGGATGGAGACGTCTCCGGTGTCGATACCAAACCCCTCGCTGCCCTGCGCCTCCGAGGTGGTAAATGCCCCCCTGACAACCGGTATGGTGCAGGTCCAGTCGTGAAGAGATGAGGTACCATCGATGAAAAAGGAGGTCTCTTCGGTAAATGCGAACAGGCTGGTTTCTTGAGCAAGGGTACCGTGGCCGATTCCGGCGACGAACACGCATGTTGCGCACAGGGAGAGAAGGGTTCGACCGTTCATGTTGAATGCTGTTATGGTGCCCGGATTGCTTCGATTCGGACGCCATACTAGCGCTGACCCGGGTAGGGGGATGCCCGATAAACGACTACGGATATGTACGGGGCTCCTTACCCGATCTGTAGTGGCGACTACTACAGATCGGACCTGAATGCAACGCGGCGCGGCGGGCTTTCGCCCGCCGCGCCGCTTCTTGCGTAACGCTCATCCCAAAGAGCCGTGAGTACGGTTATACCCGCTCAGGTATCAGCACGGCATGTATCCGGTCCATTTCCGCCTCCGAGAAGGGAGGCGCCTCCAGTATGCCCAGTGCATCATCAATATGAGCCACCCGGCTGGCTCCGATAAGCACCGACGTAACGGCCGGAATGCGAGCTACCCATTGCAGCGCCATCTGAGCCAGCGTTTGTCCGCGCGAGAGCGCTATCTCATGGAGCGATCGAATCTGGTCCACCCGCTCCATGGTCAACGCTTCGGGCCTCAGGAAACCGTGCTCTTTCGCCGCCCGCGAATCGTCTGGAATGCCGTTTAAATACTTGTCCGTCAGCATGCCCTGGGCCAACGGAGAAAACGGGATACACCCCATTCCTTCGTCCATGAGCACCTCCGTGAGCCCATCCTCAATCCATCTATTGAACATCGAATAATTGGGCTGATGAATGAGACAGGGCGTTCCCAGCTCGCGCAGTATGCGGGCCGCCTCGCGTGTTTCCTCCGGTCCATAATTGGAAATACCGACGTACAGCGCGCGCCCCGAGCGCACGATATGGTCCAAGGCGCCCATGGTCTCCTCAAGAGGCGTCTCCGGATCGTACCGATGGGAATAGAAGATGTCCACATACTCCAAACCCATGCGCCGCAGGCTCTGGTCGCAGCTGGCCACCAGGTATTTGCGCGACCCCCATTCTCCGTAGGGTCCCTCCCACATCAGGTACCCGGCCTTTGAGGAAATGACAAGCTCATCGCGGTGGGATTTCAGATCCGAAGCCAAGACACGACCGAAATTCGATTCCGCCGAACCCGGCGGCGGACCGTAGTTGTTGGCCAGGTCGAAGTGGGTAATGCCTGCGTCGAAGGCATGGCGAATCATGCGGCGAGCATTTGCCGGATCGTCGACATCGCCAAAGTTGTGCCACAGCCCGAGCGAAATCAGGGGCAACCGCAGGCCACTGTTACCGCAGCGGCGATAGATCATGGAGTCGTATCTGGCCATAGCCCGAATCGCTTGGTGAAGAGTGGAAGGTAGAAGGTAATGGATGGGCGATTTGGATTCTTACCTTCCCAAGACCAGATTAAGGGCAGTAACCACGATTCGTCGGCGGCCCTGAATGTCATTGATCTGAACCATGCGTCACCTCTGGATTCTGTTTTTTGTGCTATGCACCGGCTGCCGTGAAGAGGCAGACGTTGTCATCATGGACGGGGATGTTCAAGTGAACGTGGACATTGTCGACCCCGCGACCATTCCGGAAGCGCCCGTTCGTGCCGCCGCCGAGGCGATAACCGATTTCGTTGTTGAGGAGGGATTCTCCGTTGAGGTCGTGGCCACCGAGCCCGATGTGGTGGACCCGGTGGCCTTGAGCTTTGACGAGGACGGGGCGATGTGGGTCGTGGAGATGCGGGACTATATGTGGACTACCGATGGCGACAAATCTGGCACCCCGGCAGGGCGGATTGTGGTTCTCAGGGATACCGATGGCGATGGGTCCTACGATGCCTCCTCGGTTTTTATGGACAACCTCTTCCTGCCTCGGGCCGTCGCCGTCTATGGGGATGGCATCTTGGTAGCGGTTCCCCCCGCCCTGTATTTCGTGGAGCGGACCGGCGATGGCTACACGGCGGGCGAGACAACCGTTGTAGACTCCTCTTACGCTGTGGGCGGAAACCCCGAGCATCAGCCCAATGGACTGATGCTCGGCTTGGACAACTGGATCTACAATGCCAAGTCTGATGTGCGCTACCGACTACGCGATGGCGTGTGGGAAAAGGAACGCACCGAGTATCGCGGTCAGTGGGGTATTTCCCAGGATGATTGGGGACGCCTTTTCTACAACCACAACAGTACGGTCCTGCAAGTAGATGACATGACGCCCGGTGCGGTCCAGAGGAATCCGCACCGGGACATCGGGAATCGCCGCATCTACGGCGAGGCGCGAGTGCCAACGCGGGTGTGGCCACGGCGGGTAACGCCAGGGGTGAACCGGGGATATCGTCCCGGAACGTTGGACAGCACAGGCAAACTGATCAATGTGACAGCCGCTGCAGGGCCTGTCATTTATAGGGGCGATCAGTTTCCGGAGGCCTACCGGGGGAACGCCTTCGTGCAGGAAGCGGCGGGCAATCTGATAAAGAGGGTCGTGCTCTACGAGCAGGAGGGGCAACTGCGCGGCCGGAGTGCCCCGGAGGAAGGCACCGAATTCCTGACGGCAACCGATGAGCGTTTCCGCCCCGTGAATGGGTACACGGCTCCCGATGGGTCCCTATTCGTGTTGGATATGTACCGTGGGGTCATACAGCACAGCACGTATCTGACCGAGTACCTGCAACGCCAGATAGCCATGCGCGACCTGGACAGGCCGCTCGGATTGGGACGCATCTACCGCATCCGGTGGAATGATGCACCGCTTGGTCCCACGCCTCGGCTCTCAGAGGCCACGGATGAAACATTGGTAGGCCATCTCGCCCATCCCAACGGCTGGTGGCGGGATACCGCGCAGCGGTTGTTGATCGAGCGGAACGCAACCGGGATGCAAGCCCCGCTCGAAGCATTGGTCGTAGGGGCGAAGGATGCCCGCGTGCGGGTTCATGCACTGTGGACATTGGAAGGGCTTGACCTCGTAACGCCCTACACGCTGCAACAGGCCGCCGCGGCTACACATCCGATGGTCCGTTCGGCGGCTGCGCGTGTCGCAGCCGCCGTTGGAGGCCAGGTGGCACTCGAGGTCCTTCGAGGCATGCGTCGCGAGGCGGACCCCATGGTCGCACGGTACGTGGCCGGTGCTTTGGGGCAATTGACGACCAACGTATGGTTGCGCGACGCCGCATGGCGAACCCAACAGGAACTGGCGGATCGTCACCCGGGAAATGAATGGATAGCAGACGCCATCATCGGCAGCTTGGAGAATCAGGAACAAGCTTTCCTGGACGTAACGGGCGGCGGCGTGCTTCGAGCTGCGCTCGAGCACGCCGCCGGAATGGCCCTGGTGCAGGACCTTGATGACGTCCGTCTCCTTCCAGCCACGTTTGAGGATTCCTTCGAGCGCGGACGCACCATATATGATGCCTATTGCGCCTCCTGTCACGGACAGCAAGGGGACGGACTTGCCTCGACAGCCCCACCCCTGATCCGGTCCCAGTGGGTCCTGCAGGACAAGGAGCGACTTATCCGTCTGGTCCTCGATGGCATCCAGGGGCCCATCGATGTGGATGGAGTGACCTACTCTGCTCCCGATGTGGTCGCCTACATGCCCGGCATCCGCACCATGAAATACAGCGATCAGGACATTGCCGATGTCCTGACCTTTGTCCGCAATGCATGGACCAACCAAAGCGGAGGCGTCACCGAAGACGATGTGACCAGCGTGCGGGCAGAACCGACGCAGGGCGCGTGGACAGCCTCTGCCCTGCGCCAGAGCGAAGATGGCTGGCAGACGCTTTTCAACGGCACCGACCTCAACGGGTGGGTACAGCGAGGTGGAACGGCGCGGTATGAAGCGCGTGATGGCGTCATCGTTGGAACGACAGTGGCAGGCACACCAAATTCGTTCCTGACGACCGAGCGTAACTGGACTGATTTTGTGCTGGAACTCGAGGTGCGTGTGGATTCGCTACTCAATTCAGGAATCCAGATCCGGTCGAACAGTCTGCCCGACTACCAGAACGGAAGGGTCCATGGATACCAGGTTGAAATCGATCCCTCCGAGCGGGCCTGGAGTGGCGGTATCTACGACGAGGGACGCCGCGGATGGCTCTTCAACCTGCAAGGGCGCAGTGCCGCACAGAAGGCATTCAAACAGGGCCAGTGGAATCACTATCGGATCGAGGCCCGCGGCAATCACATCCGAACCTGGGTCAACGGCGTTTTGGCGGCCGACCTTGTGGATTCGATGACCGCAGAGGGCTTCATCGGCCTGCAGGTCCACTCTATTGGACATCCCGGATTGGCTGGAAGGACGGTCGAGTGGCGCAACGTGCGCGTCAAGGAGCTTCCCTAGCCCTACCGACCCGTGCCGAATGCACGGTGGACGTTGAACCCCCATCCGAAGTCCATTTCGGAGGGTGGCGTCCGGGACCAGGCAATGGCATGGTGCGGTGTTGTCCACTGCGAGGAGGAGAAGAACATCTGAAAGACATGACCTCCGGTCTCGACGTCCACACCGAACGAGAGCACATTGCTCGTACCATCCGACGTATTGCCGACCCGGGCAAGATATTCAGCTGTCAGCGAAACCATTGACGTCAGCTCGTATCGGGTCGCAGTGCCCACCGAAACGTGGTTGTTCTGGCTGATCAGAACCCCACCGGAAGGATCGAGCTGATCAGGTGCGAACACGAATCGGGTGAATGCCGGGGCCACCTGCACGACCAGACGATCCGACACCTTTCCACCCACCAGCAGCGAACCGTGGTAGGAAAGCCGGTCCACTGTCTTGCGGCCATCCTCCGGTGTTTCGAGTGCTGCGCTGTAGAATGCGGCCACCTGCCACCCGGCCAGGTCTGCGAGCCGAGCTTTCAGGCGTCCATCCCACACCTTGCGGAAACGGGATCGCCCGAGACCCAGCATGATGCCATCCGTCAAACCGTAGTCCAAACCGAACCGGATATTGGCCGCAGCATCGAGGCCAAAAAGATTGTTGAATCCACTGGAGACGGGACCGAACGCATGGTATATGGTGAAATCCAGATCGCCTGCCTCCAACGAAGTGGTCGATGGCAGGATGATGACGGCCGGTGACCAGAACATCTCTTCCGCGGGCTGCTCCGCAGCCCGCTCCCGCGCCATCTGTCCCACCGCTTCCGATGCAAACGGGAGCGTTGTCAGCATCGCCATCATGAAACAAACGCGCGCAAACTTGCTCTGCCGGGACCACTTCGCCATGATATTCCTCACTCAGGTCTCAATACAATGTCCATGGTAATCTCCTGCTCCTCATCGACCTTGATGATGAGAAGACGGGGCGGCTCGATATCGTAATCCTTCAGGTTCAGAATCCATGAGGCCTGCACCCGCACACCCTGTTCAGAAAAAGTCAGCGTGCCCGGTATGCGAAGGGAGCGGGTTATCCCATGAACGCTGAAATCCCCTACCACTTCCACTTCTTGTGGTTCGGTGGACGTTGCATCCACCGCCGTCTGCAGGGCCCCGAAAAACTCGGCAAACGGGTATTGATCCGTTTTGAGGGTCTTCCTCATATCCTTGTCGCGCTTGCCGATACCCGTATCCAGCGTGTTCAGGTCGACGTAGAAATCGACCGTGTTTTCAGCCAGGTCAATCCTGCCCACCAAGACATCGGAGACCCCCACGAAGGAGTGCAGCGGAACGTTGGAAAGGAATTCGACATGACCGTCATCAGCGAAGAAGGCCTGCCCCATGCTCTGAGCGGGAGCCAGACTGGCCAGCAGCGAGAGGACGGGCAACGAGATGGACAGGAAAGAACGCATGACGGGGCTGGAAAAGGATGTGACGCGGCGGCCGGGCATTGTCGCCTCAATTGTTGGGCGCACCTGCGTCTATCCAATCGGCAATGGCCTGAATGGAAGCAGACGAAAGTGGTGCCCGCCCGAGCGGCATGCGTGACCCGAACCGCGGCGAGGATGCCAGTTTGTCCACCAGTGGACTCGCACTGCTGTTGCCGGCAATGACCGTTGGACCACTGTATTGGACCCCTTGGCTGGCCATGGTGGCAGACCACGATGCCAGGTTCACCCCGGATGCACTCGCACCGATGTGACATCCAGAGCCCCCACAACTGGCTGCAAAAACAGGCAGGACATCGGTTGAAAAACGGATCTCCCCGGCCTCTTCTCCCCCTCCATCATCATCGGGCGGTCCCGGATCGACGAGAGCGCCGTTGTCGGAATCAGAACTACAGGCCGCAAGAAAGAAAACGAGGATGAACAGGGTGGCACGCATGGCACTGGACAATGGATATGATGCGCTGTCGCGGACAAGAAAACACTCGAAGGGGACCTCTCTGCTCTCCAAACACCCTTTCCGTTACAGCAATGCGTCGAACGTGTATATTCGTATGCCCACCATTCTTGACCGAATTCTGACCCATCATGCATCGCATCCAGCGCTACGCCCCACTGCTGCTCATTGCAGCCCTCGTTTTCACCGGCTGCCAACCCGCCGAAGAAACAGAAGACCAGATGATCGAACGCGCTCGTGGGATCCACGAGCGCGTCATCACGCTCGATACCCATGACGATATCAACGTGGCCAACTTTACGAACGAGCGGAACTACACCATGGATCTGCCCACGCAGATCACCCTGCCCAAAATGCGGGATGGAGGACTGGATGTAGCATGGCTGGTTGTATATACCGGACAGGGCGACCTGGATGAGGCGGGCTACGAAGCCGCCTACGAGAATGCGATATCCAAATTCGAAGCCATCCACTGGCTGGCGGAAGAAAAAGCCCCCGACCAGATCGAGATTGCCTACACCTCGGATGATGTGCGCCGCATTGTGGGCGAAGGCAAGCTCGTGGCGATGATTGGCGTTGAGAATGCCTACCCCGTCGGCCTCAACCTGGAGAACATTGCCGACTTCCAGGAACGCGGTGCCAGGTACATGAGCCTTTCGCACAACGGACACAGCCAGTTCGTGGACTCGAATACGGGTGAACGGGATGACATCTGGCTGCACGACGGCATGAGCGACCTGGGCCGTGAAGCCGTTGCCGAGATGAACCGCGTCGGCATCATGATTGACCTGTCCCACCCCTCCAAAGAGGGTAACATGGAGATGATCGCCCTCTCGCGGGCACCGGTCATGGCCTCGCACTCGTCGGCCCGCGCGCTGAATGACCACAGCCGCAACCTGAGCGATGAAGAGCTGCTGGCCATCCGGGACAATGGCGGTGTCGTCCAGGCGGTGGCCTTCCGCAGCTATGTGGACCAAGACAAACATGCGGCGTGGCAGGAAGCCCAGAATGACCTGCTACGGTCCATTGGGGAGGAAATGGGTGTCCAGGTCATCACGGATCGGGCCGAACTGCGGGCCATGAGCAGCGAAGACAGGGCCGCCTACATGGAAGCCATGGGTCCAGTGCGTGAGGCTGCAGAGGCCCGGATGGGAGAGATCACGGCCGAGCCGGTCAATGTGGCCGACTTCGTGGACCACATCGATTATATGGTTGAACTCATGGGCCTCGACCACGTCGGCATTTCCTCCGACTTCGACGGTGGCGGCGGTGTGGAGGGTTGGATGGACGCATCCGAGACGTTCAGCGTAACGCTTGAACTCGTTCGCCGCGGCTATACCGAGGAAGAAATCGGCAAACTCTGGAGCGGCAACCTGCTGCGTGTCCTCGACGAGGTACAGGCCGTAGCTGCCCAGATCCAGGCCGAGGGCTGACACGTCTTATTCTTCCCCAAGTGGAAAGAATCCGTATCGGTTCAATCCACTCCCTCCATTCGAACCGGCATCAAATACATAGCCGTATACGGCCTCTCCGGAGCGGTCCAGCACCTGCCCCCGGATCCATTGGGCATTGACCCCTTCTTCGACCGGTACAGGCGCTGAGAACGGGCCGGTACGGCCTGCCGAGGCGTAATACACGGTGCCGGTACCCTCCTCGATGAACAGGACGTGCGTACGTCCTTCATGCACCACCACATCGGCGCCTGCCTGATCGGAATCGACGGCATTCTGGACAACGCGCATATCACTGACGCGCCGCTTCGACGAAAGCTCGCCACCCGGATGCACCCGCCGCTCGTACAGAAGGCCATCACGTTCGCGAAACACAACGAAGACGTCTCCCGAGATGCTATCAAGAGCCAGCGGCAGGATGGCTCCAGCATCACTTTCCGTGGTGTCCAACCGGGCACTGACCAACATGCGGTCGCGCAGCTGTCCGGAAGAGGCCAGCCTGCGGGTCCAGAGTGACCCGTCGCGGCTCGTGTAGGCCACCTGAACATGGTCATCTCCCCGTCGCACTGACATCGGCCCGGAAAGTCGGTCAGGAAGCACCGCATCGAGCCGCGTCTCTTGTCCCCATTGACCACTCGCGGCGCGGGTCCGCATCACAACCTTGCGCGGCCCACCATAGAAAGCAACCAATCGCCCATCGGAGAGGGCTTCCAAAGAAGCTACCTGCACGGGCGGCTCGCCGGGTTCGGACACCAGTTCATCGCGCACCACCCAGGCTTCCTCCGTCATGGAAAATGCGTGATACCACACCTGCTCGGACTGCTGATGCAGGATATGGATGATGCCCTCGTGCACGCTGCTGGCCAGTCCCTCCAGATCGTCGGCCACGGGTCGGTGTGCGCCATCGACCTCCACCCAATTTGCACCCTCATCGGCAGAGCGCACCATCATAAGTACATTATCGGTCTCAGAAGGCTCCATGATGAAATAAAGATGGCCGTCATCAGCCTGCCAAGGGCCGATACGCCCGGGCGTCTCCACGAACGTTCCTCCCAGGTGGCCCTCTGGCACCTGCAGCTCAACCTCCTTCGTGCCAGCAGATACCAAAGGCTCGCCTTGCTCATCAACCAACCGGAAGGCGAAGCGATCGCCCGATTCATTGGTTACTGCGCCATCAGCCCATCGTCGGATTACTACGGTCCAGGTTACCTCAGCGGGTACAGCATCAAACGTTTGCACCGAGTCCATGCCGGTGACGCTTACACGGGGGGTGTGCCGCTCGGGGTAAGGAAAGTCCGAGCGACTGACGGGCATCCAGGGCTCGTCATTCCTGCGAACCTCCAGGCGGTAGGCGGGCTGCTGCGATGTGCCGGATGCAGGGTGGAACTGCAGCGTGAACGGCAGGTCGGCCTCGACCACAGGTAAGCCTTCCGCGGCCGAGAGAGATGCTTCAGAAGAGGGCGAGGGCTGCTGACACCCCAGACCGAAGATGGTCCAGTAGACAAGCCCGAAAAGGATGAAAGGACGGTAGTGCACGTAGAGCTCGGGCATGATACGACGTGGGGTGTGGAATCCTGGTTGGCCATGAGAAAAATGGGCACATCCACATCCGAACTCAACAGGTTTCCGCTATCATATCGTTAAATCCGCGGTGGCTATGACGGGTTGGATCGGACGGGAACGCCGGGCGTGTAAGAGGCGCACCCATCTACCGAGACATGAGCGACGCAAAAACAAACGGAGCCACCAAAACAGCTGCTACTACGGGTACCAAGGATCCCAAACCGGCAACGAAGGGGGCCACGCTCCAGGAAGTGCGCTCCCTGATGTGGGAGCACCGTGGCAAGCTGGCCTTCGGCTTCGTGCTGATGCTCATCAACCGACTGAGCGGCTTCGTTCTGCCGTGGGCCTCCAAGTATTTGGTGGACGAAATCCTGGCCGAAGGCAAGATGGACATGCTTATGCCCATTGCCCTGGCCGTTGGCGGCGCCACCATCCTTGGCGCCATCACCACATTCGCCCTCTCGCAGGTCATTTCAGTGACCGCGCAGGAGGCCATCATGGAGATGCGGCGGCGCGTACAGGCCCATGTCACCCGTCTCCCCATCCGGTATTTCGATGGCACGAAGACGGGCGTGCTTATCTCCCGCATCATGACCGATGCCGAAGGCATCCGCAATCTGGTCGGTACGGGGATCGTGCAAATGGTGGGCGGCCTCTTGACCGCCATTATCGCCCTCTCCTGGCTCTTTGTCATCAACTGGCAGCTGACGGCCTCCACGATGGGCTTTCTGCTGGCCTTCGGCGCCGCCATGGCCTACGCCTTTGCCAAGCTACGTCCCCTTTTCCGCGAGCGCGGCGAAATCAATTCACAGGTCACCGGCCGCCTGAACGAGACGCTCAACGGCATCCGTATCGTCAAGGCCTACGGCGTCGAGAAACGTGAGCAGTCCGTCTTTGCACAGGGCGTGGACGAGCTCTTCCAAAACGTCAAGAAGGCCATAACGGGCCGCGCTGCCATCTCCACGTTTGCAGGCATCGTTATCGGCGGTGTGGGCATCCTGATGATCACGGTGGGCGGCAACGCCATCGCCTCGGGCAGCATGACCTTGGGCGATTTCGTGATGTACATCTTCCTGATCGGCCTTCTGGCGGCGCCCATCATCCAACTTGCCGCCATCGGCACGCAGGTCTCGGAGGCTTTTGCCGGCCTGGACCGTATTCGCGAGCTCATGGAGCATCCCACGGAGGATGAAGAAGACGAGAGCCGCGAATCGCTGCCAACGGTCGAGGGCCGCATCGAACTGGACAATGTCCACTTTGCCTATGAAGAAGACGTACCCGTCCTGAAAGGCGTGTCCCTGAAAGCTGAGGCCGGCACCACGACCGCACTGGTGGGCTCAAGCGGCTCGGGTAAAAGCACGCTCGTAAGCCTGATCATGGCGTTCAATCGGCCGGATGAGGGCCGCGTCCTCATTGATGGCAAGGACCTGGCATCAGTGCGGCTGCACGACTTCCGCTCCCATCTGGGTGTCGTGCTGCAGGAGAACTTCCTCTTTGATGGCACCGTGGCGGACAATATCCGCTTTGCCAAGCCCGAGGCGTCGCAGGAGGACGTGCAGCGGGCCGCGGAGCTGGCCAACTGTCATCAGTTCGTCTCCGACTTCCCGGACGGCTACGACACCGTAGTCGGCGAGCGGGGCATCAAACTCTCAGGGGGGCAGCGTCAGCGCATTGCCATCGCCCGTGCCATCCTGGCCA